>NZ_JBLIQL010000017.1:0-117758 GCF_047525655.1 Pontibacter sp. 13R65 | reverse complement strand
TCGTTAAGGGTAAATATTCGGAGCGGTTTGGTTCTTTATCATTAGTAGTTTGCATACTAGAATAAAGAGCCGGCCGCTCTGTTTTGTTCCTACTACTATATTTTCAGAATAAGCTTTATTATATAGAGATTCATCTTCTATTACAGTTCTTCCCTGATGTAGCATTTCTCTTATATGTATATTATTCTGTTTTAGTATATCTTCTGGAACATCCACCATATAAACCCACTCCCTGGAAGGCATAGGACCTTTATCTTTTGAAAAATGAAGAATAACATTGTCTAAAAATAAATCCTCCTTCTTTTTTCTATTTACTGTTGATTCATCTACCCATGTAAAAACGCCATTTAAGGTAGGGTCTTTCATCGGGTAAAAGACAAACTGAACATCTGAAACGCTATCATAGGTATTGTAATGTTTTCGAATTTGCAGAGCTAAGTTTTCGAGATATTTAAAAGGCAATTTGAGGTCTTTTCCATCTAAGCTTATCCAATCGAGAAAACCAGAATTATTAACTGCGACAAGCGTTTGTTTAAGTCCAAGCTTTGAATCTATTACAAACCTACTTTGGTTTACACCATCGCTAAATTCTTTCTAGTCCGCAATGCTACCTAAACTGAGAGCTATTTCTTGAGGAGACTTTTCAACTTTTACTAACTCTAGAATATTATTTATTATTTGTTCTCCCATATTATGAATTGCACCTAACTACCAATTAACCCAAATAAGGTTTATCTGCACTATGAATGGAGCTGATTTTCGTGAATGCTATGAGTTAAGATACACACCTTTAAAGTTCTCCTTACGATTTAGATAAACTTTTCCTAAGGCGCAATTTCTTCCACAGGTAATTTTGTACTTTGCAGCCTGAACCTGCTGTACCCCATGCTCCGTTACCTGAAGTCTTCTTTCTGGTCTTTCTGCTCCATTTTTATTCGAACTATCGGGAGTCTGGGCATCAACAAACTTATTGCGCTGCACTACGGGCCTAACGGCATTACCTTGTATGCCCATTTCCAGAACCTTGTTTCTATTGTTACCACCGTGCCAGATGGCGGCATCAACATAGGAACTATTAAATTTCTGGCTAATGAAGATCCTGCCTCGCAACAATACAGGCAGTATTTCTGGGCTGGCATCTGGCTGAACCTGCTTTGCTGGCTGGTAGCCCTGGCGCTTATCTTTTCTTTCTCAGAATATTACCTTGGTATTTTTCTGGAAGAAGCAGGGCTGATAACCTGGTGGTGGATTGCGGGTTTTGCCACCGGCAGCCTGCTGCTGACATACAACCTGTTTCTGCAGGCCATGCTGCTCTCGAAGCGGGTGCTCAAGTGGCATGTTGTCGGTACCAGCACCGTAAGTCTGGCCGGGTTGGCAGTTGTTTATGCGCTGGGTGGCAAACTTTCTGTGGCTAACTTGCTGCCGCTGCTGCTAGGGGCACAAGGAACTACCTTTTTCCTGATGCTGCCGGTACTTTACTTCAAGAGGCTTATTCATACTTTTAGGCGCATAAAAGTACCCAAAACTGTTTATCTCAACATCGGAAAGTATGTGGTAATGGCCCTGAGTGCTGTCGTGTGCCTGAAACTTACCAACTTTTTTGTGCGCGATTATGTCATTTCCCGCTTCGAACTATACGATACAGGCCTGTGGCAGGCCGTGGTGCGGGTATCAGAGAATTACAGCCTCGTGTATACATCTGTTATCGGTATGCTGTACTACCCGCGCATGGCTGCTTTGGTAGCGGACCAGAACGGGCTGCAAAAATATGTGCGTTCCACGTTTTACCTGGTGTTGCCCGGTTTGCTGGTCGCGCTACTGCTGGTGTACCTGCTCCGCGAATGGGTGCTGCTGCTGCTCTTTAACCAGGATTTTGTGGTGGCCGAGTATCTGTTCGATTATCAATTAATAGGCGATTTTTTTAAGATGTGGAGCATTGTGCTTACAAACCTGATGGTGGTGCGGGCGCATGTGCGGCTCTATATCAGCTGGCAAATCATTACGGCACTATTTTACATGGCTCTTGTCTATTTTCTGGTGGAGCCTTTTGGCCTGGAAGGTGTAACCATGGCCCATGCCATCCGGTATGCGGCTGTGCTGGTTTTTAGTATGGTTTATTATAATAAGTATATTCGCTTATGAACAAGCTGCCACTGGTAACCATTGTCTGCCTTTGCTATAACCACGAGCGATTTTTAGCTGAGGCCCTCGACTCCGTGCTGGCCCAGACATACCCGAACCTGGAACTGCTGGTAGTAGACGATTGCAGTACCGACAGCAGTCCAGCGATCATAAATGATTATTGCCAACGCTTTCCGCAGCTTGCCTATATAAATACTGGCCGCAACAGAGGCAATTGTGCTGCCTTTAACATGGCTTGGCGTGCCTCCAAAGGAGAGTATATCATAGACTTTGCCACCGACGATGTGCTGCTACCCAATAGGGTCACGGAGCAGGTGGCAGCCTTCTCGAAGCTTGATCCTACGTATGGTGTTTTGTATTCCGATGCCGCCTACATAAATGACAACTCCGGGTTTATAGGCTACCACTGTAAGCGCGACAAAAGCGGAAAAGTTACTTCCTTTGCACCCTCTGGCGATGTGTTTCAGGATATTTTGCAGCGCTATTTTATTTGTCCGCCCACTATGTTTGTGCGGCGGCAGGTGCTGGAAGAGCTGCAAGGCTACGACGAAACCCTGGCCTACGAGGACTTCGATTTTTGGGTAAGATCTTCTCGCAACTATAAATACTTTTTCCTTGATAAGGTAACTACCAAGCGCCGTGTGCACGACAGCTCTTTATCGAAGAGTTGGTACACAGCAGGTAGCAGGTTGCTTGGTTCTACGGTTCGGGTTTGTGAAAAAGCTATGCAGCTGGTCAGAACACTTGAAGAACGTGCGGCATTGGCTAAGCGGCTGGAATACGAGGCGCGGCATGCTTACTTAACCGCTAATTATACCGAAGCCAGGCAATTTTTGGAGATGCTGCAGCAGGTGGCGGGTTTATCGAAGGTCTATAAACTGATGTACTTTCTCAATAAGCATAAAGTAAATCTGAGCCTGTTGCGCAAGTGGTATGTAAGCCTGCTGCATCGCTAGTACTTCTTCAAATTAGGATCATGACGTGAGTGTCCTCGCTCGTGCCTGCTTTCCGCGTCCTCCGGCTCCTCTCGTTTATTTGTAACGTTGCTTACAAATAAATGAGAGGAGCACTAGCGGTCTTCGTGTTAAATTACTTATTGAAACTGCAGCAATATTGGTTAGCCTTATATCTAGCATCTCTTTTTTGCTTCTGAAAGGCTACTTTCATTAGAATAATTTGATTGCTATAGACAGATTCTATTTGGCCGCAGCAGCGCTGCCAGGTGCACAACTTCATACTAAACAATCGGAGGAAGTGGGCCTTATCAAGAACGGCCTCGAGTGGGGCAGGAGCAAAGGAGAGTATGTAAACCATCACTTAGATCACAGCAGCTGTAGCCATTGCCGAAGGATCTTGCTGTCACAATTTTTTTAGTCTGACAAAATAGAATAATTCTGCGATAAAGAGGAGCCAGTAGTCGATCTTTTTTACTGCCTCAGAACTAATTCAGAATAATGAAGCGTGGTTGTTAGGTGCATTCATAGGCTTATAATCTTCGTTTGCAGCACGGTGGAAAAGGAGAGAAATGTTCGGTGAAATGGCCATAGCCTTTATAAACTAACTTAGTTGAATAGGATGCGTTTTAATAGTATCAAGTTCAACATAAACCACTAGAATAATGGATAATTTAGAATTAAAAGGCAAATGGAATGAAATAAAAGGCAAAGTTAAGCAAGCCTATGGCGATCTGAGCGACGATGATCTTCGATATGAAGAGGGCAAAGATGATGAACTGTATGGTCGCCTGCAACAAAAAACAGGTAAGACCCGCGACGAGGTAGTGAGCTGGTTGAGAAGCCTGTAAATTAAACTGTTATAAAAGAAGAAAGGAAGCACCTGCAAAGGGCTTCCTTTCTTCTTTTATAACAGTTTTGTATGCGCCATGGAAGGCAATTATTCTAATGAAAATGCCCTTCCGGAGCTTTATGGTGGTTAAAATGCATCCATTACCAGGCAAGCTCCCAGGGCAGTGCCCTGTGCCGATTTTCCTGCTTTTAAGCGCAAGTGAGGAAATGTCCTGTGCAGCAATTCCATAAAAATAGGATTTTTGCTAAAGCCGCCATCTACAAGTAAAATGCTGAATTTGGTAGTGTCTCCTTCCGCAGCTAATAAAATAGAGTTTATTTGTTGCTCCACGAGCTCTACAACCAATTGGTGGTAAGCTTTTTCGTAGGTGTCGTAGAGCGCCAGGTCCAGGTCAATTTTTACGGCGGTGGCAATTTTATCTTTTACCAGTACCTCTTTAGCTGTTTGTGCGGCTTCTGTTTTTCCGAAGCTTTGTATAAGGCTTTCGTCAAAGGCCACTTGTTTAAAGTAGTCGGCCGGTTTCTGGTAATGCGCTGCCAATAGCTTTACCTGCTCCTCGTGGGCATTGCCAATAAACTTGCGCGATGCTTTAACTGGTTTGCCGGTGTAAGTAAGATACTGTAGGCAATCTTGTTTCAGGTCAGAAACAGTAAGCGGTTTTTCTGAAAAAGGATTTAAGGTAATGCCCCAGGTGCCGGTAGAAAGTAGCAGAAAAGGCTCCTGGTACTGCTTCAGGTACGGAATAAGAGCAGAAGAGCTGTCGTGCAGCCCGAGACCTGCTTTTATCGTTTTGTCTCTGAATTTTATTTCGAATGGCTGGTCATGCGATCGAAGCGGAGGAAACAGTTGGTCCAGTCCTTCTGCCTTCACCCAATCGTGGTACATTTTTTTCTCGAAGCTCCAAAGAGCTGTGTGGCAGCCAAGACTGGTATAGTCTGTTACCATTTGGCCGGTAAACAGGTAAGAGATGTACTGCGGCAGGTGTATGGTATGGGCAATCTCCCTGAATACATCTGGCTTACCATATTTGAGCCAGTAGAGCTGCAGACCTGAGTTCAGCATGCCCAGTGCCGGAGAAGAGGTTTGGGCCGCTACCAATAACTTATCGCCGTAGGCATTGTAAAACTGCTTTTCCAGCTCTTCGGGGAACGGCTTTAGGTAATTGTAAAGCGGCGTTATCGGCTCGCCGTAGCTGTTGAGGTGCACCAGGCTGGCACCGTAGGTGGTAAAGTTCACCGCCTTTACATCAAAGTTAGTGTCGGCTTCCAAGGCTTGCCAGATATTTCGGAGCCAGTTTGCCAGCGCCGTTAAATCCTCTCCACTGTCACCGTCATCGTCTGTTATCTCCTCAAAGCTCATCTCATCGTCTTTAATGATCTGGTAGTTCTGATCAAACAACAGAAATTTCTTGTTTGTTTTACCTATATCGAATACTGCAACACAAGGCACCATAATTCGCTTAATAAATTATAAAAATAAAATTTCAACCAGGCAGGGGCAGCACCCCCTTCTGGTTGAAATACAAGAATAATGTTAGTTATGCTTTTAGAAAACAGCTTATAAACCGGTAGCAAAAGATTTGGCGCCACGCTGGCTTACCAATTGCTCCCTGATCTTACCCTCGCGGTAGAAACCAACCGGGTTTAAGGCAGCACCAGCCTGCAGGCGTGCTTCTGCCAGCAGAGGACGCACATCGGTACGGTAGGCGTTCTGCATAATTTCCTGCGCCAGTGTAGCGTCGTTTTCAGCCTGAGCTCTTTCAAGGGCAGGGCGATCTATTATCAGGGCTTGTGCATAGGCTATTTTAATTGCCTCCACAGACTGCAGTAAGTCTTCCAATGGATCTTTTATGTTGTGGCTTGCATCTATCATCCAGCTCAGTTCCGGGTTTTTAATTTCCGGGCTCGACATGCCTTCCACCAGCTCGTTAAAGATCAGGAACAGCTGATACGGCTTAATAGAGCCTACCGTCAGGTCGTCGTCGCCGTATTTTGAGTCGTTGAAGTGGAACCCGCCCAGCTTGCCTTCCATCAGGAAGCGCGACACAATCTGCTCAATGTTGGTGTTTGGCAGGTGGTGACCTAAGTCAACGAGGCCAACTGCTTTTTCGCCCAGCTTGTTGCAGAACAGGAGCGAGGTACCCCAGTCGGCGATAACAGTAGAGTAGAAGTGAGGCTCGTATGGTTTGTACTCCACCAGCACTTTCCAGTCGGCAGGCAGCTCGGCGTAGATCTGCTGAATCGAATCTAACGTTCGTTCGAACATGCGCCTGAAATTTTGCTGGCCTGGGAAATCGGTACCATCAGAAAGCCAGATAGTAAGAGCCTTTGAGCCTAGCTCAATACCGTGGCGAATTACCTCGATGTTGTGCTGAATGGCTTGGTCGCGTACGCTCTTATCAGTGTGCGAAAGGGAACCGAATTTGTAAGATTCTTTCTGGTCGGCCTGGTCCTGGAAGGTGTTGGAGTTAACGGCATCAAAGCCTAGTTCAAAAGAGGCCGCCAGTTGTGTAATGGCTTTAGGGTCTTTTGGAATATCCCATGGAATGTGCAGCGAGATAGAGTTGCTGGATTGGTTGAGGGCATGCAGCAAGCCTACATCTTCAATCTTTTCTTCGAGGCTACGTGGCTCACCGCCACCTGCAAATCGGCCGAAACGCGTACCACCTGTGCCTAGTGCCCAGCTCGGGATGGCAATCTGGAAAGCGGAAATTTTCTCCAGTATAGTTTTTACATCATGCCCTTCGTCGCCGAGTACAGCAGAAAGGCCTTCAAATTTCTTTTTATGCAACGATTGATTTGCCTGGTTATGCTGCTCAATCAGTGATTTGTCTAGTATCATTATTAATTAAATTAAGTCAATGATAATGCATGTATAAAGAAACAGGCGGTTGTGCGGGTGTGGCCTCTTTATCCACGTCCGTCACAACCGCCTGTCTCAGACTTTTACTTTTTGGTATAAAGCTAAATTTTCGCTCATACTAAATAAAGGACTCAAGTATCAGGGCACAAGATGAAAGACTGATCTTCTAAAGCGTCCTAAGTTTTGTGTCTGATGTCTTGCGTCTTAACTGATTATCTTAAGAAAGCTGCTGGTACACCACCATCCACGTTCAACACGTTGCCGGTGCTCTTGTTCATCAGGCCACCTACAAATACAAACACAGCGTTTGCAATGTCTTCTGCCAGAATCTCTTCGTTTAGCACAGTGCGTTTTGCGTAATAAGCTGGAAGTTCCTCGATGCTGATACCGTATGCTTTCGCACGACCTGCAGCCCATCCGCTTCCCCAGATTTTGCTGCCACGAATTACGGCATCAGGGTTTACTACGTTTACACGAATCTTGTCCGGGCCAAGCTCGGCAGCTAGCAGGCGCGACATGTGCATTTGAGCTGCTTTAGCAGTTCCGTAAGCCACGTTGTTAGGGCCAGATACGATGCCGTTTTTGCTGGCAATGTTTACGATATCGCCACCGGTAGCTTGCTTGCGCAGTACTTTAACAGCTTCTTTCGATACCAGGAACTGTCCTTTTACCAGCACGTCTTGCAGGATATCGTAATCAGCTTCTGTGGTGTCAGTAATAGATTTAGAGATAGAAAGACCAGCGCAGTTCACCACAATGTCTACACCACCGAAAGCCAGGTTTGCTTTCTTAAAGGAGTCTACAATGGCTTGCGGATCTGTTACGTTTACTACAGCTGTAGCTACAATGTCTTTAGAGAATTTGCTTTCGAACTCAGCTTTTGCTTCTTCAAGTGCCTCTGCGTTCATATCGGTCAGTACCACACAGGCACCTTCCTGAGCCATTTTCTCAGCAATGGCTTTGCCAATACCGCCAGATGCTCCTGTTACCAGCGCAATCTTACGCGATAAAGCTTTCTCTTTCGGCATACGCTGCAGTTTCGCTTCTTCGAGTAACCAGTACTCAATGTTAAAAGCTTCCTGCTCTGGCAAACCCTGGTATTCAGAGATTGCTTCAGCGCCTTTCATTACGTTGATAGCGTTGATATAGAATTCACTGGATACGCGGGTGGTTTGCTTGTCTTTCGCGAAAGAGAACATACCTACACCAGGATAGATAATGATAACCGGGTTTGTATCTCTAACAGCCGGGCTGTTGTCGTGCTTGCATCGCTCGTAGTAAGCGGTGTAATCGGCACGATACGCTTCGAACTGCTCTGCCAGCTGTGCTTTTACTGCTTCAGCGTCAGAAAGATCTGCGTCAGGAGCGAGGTTTAGTACAAGCGGACGGATTTTAGTGCGCAGGAAGTGGTCTGGGCAGCTGGTTCCAAGTGGTGCCAGTTTGTCCAGGTCGTTGCTGTTGATGTACTCCAGCACACGCTCATCATCGGTAAAGTGACCGATCATGCGGTTTTGGCTTGATGTAAAGCCTCTCAGGATTGGAATCAGGGCGCTGGCTTTCTCCAGGCGCTCCTCTTTTGGCAACGATTCTATTTTAGCGCCACCAAACACCGGGCGGTTTTTGCCGAAGTTTTCGTTCAGGTATTCAGAAGCACGCTCAATAGTTTCGAGGGTGTTGATGTAGCTTTCGTAAGCAGTATCGCCCCATGTAAACAAACCGTGACTACCCAGAATAAGGCCGGTGATACCAGGGTTTTCCTGTACCGTTTTCTCCAGAATCAGACCCAGGTCAAAGCCTGGCTTCTGCCAAGGAACCCATGCCAGCTTGCCACCGAAAAGTTCTTTAGTGATTTGCTCTCCGTCTTTCGCCGCTGCAATGGCTATAATAGCATCTGGGTGCAGGTGGTCGATGTGCTTATAGGGCAGGAAGGCGTGCAGCGGCGTGTCGATAGACGGTGCCTTAGAGTCGAGGTCGTAGATGCAGCGGTTAAACAGCGCTACCATCTCGTCTTCGTGTTCCAATCCACGGTATACATTTTTCAGGCTGTGCAGCTTCTCCAGGTAAAGGCCAGCCAGTCCACTTTTCTTTAAAGTACCCAAGTCGCCACCAGAGCCTTTCACCCACATCACGTCCACGTCGTTACCGGTCAGCGGATCTTTCTCCACCGTTTTGCAGCTGGTGTTGCCACCGGCATAGTTCGTCAGGCGCAGGTCAGCACCGAGTAGGTTTGAGCGGTAGATCAGTAATGCAACCTGGTCATCGCCAAAAGACTTAGCAACCTCCTCATCCCAAAGGTAACTTACGTACTTATAATTTGTAGTGGCTACAGAGTTTTCCATCTTAAAAAATTGGTATGTTTTCTATTTAAACTATTGTGTCCTATTCTGATAGGAAGAAGTAATAATGATTTAATGTTATAAATATATTACTCAAAAATACTGGAATTTATATTGCTTTCTATCCTGTACTATCCTGTAATTTAGTTTAGATTCATAAAAAAAGTGGCACTAGCTTTATTTAATTTAAAAAAGTAGGCATCAGCGTTAAAAGATTGGCAAGTTAGTTAAAAATAATTTCACTAGTAAATAACGGATTTATTAATGAGATAGTACTTGCCACTATTTATTCTGACAGGTAATTGCCGAAACCTACTACTACCGTAGAAAGAATAACGGTAGAGATACCCAGAATAATTACAAACATTGTTTTTTTGCTGGCTCCTTTCCACTCCTTCAGGTAAATGCCCCATAAGTTGCTGATGATAATGATAAAGGCCATGTGCAAGGTCCAGCTGGTAAAGCCAACGCCTGATTCTGCAAAGAGGCTTTCGCCCATTCCGTAAAAGAAGAACTGTAAGTACCAGGTAATGCCGGCAACCGCTGAGAAAAAGTAGTTGCGCAGTAGCGGTGTCTGCTGGTTGGTGTAGTCGGAGCCGGTTTTGTTTTTAAAATTGAGGTACACGCACCAGATAAAGTTAGACGTTAACCCCCCCAGCAGGATAACTACCAGCACAGGGTTGTTTTGCCATAAAGGATCGATGCCTGATGCTACTGTGGCTTCTGCTATGGGTTTGCCAGTGGCGTAACCAAAAGCCATAAAAGCGCTTAAGATACCGGAGAAGATAGCTACCAGCAACCCCTTCGAGAGGTTAAACTCCTTTATGCTTTCCTTTTTTTGCTCCTCAGGCATCTCTTTCTCTTTCATTATACCCGCCTTACCGCAAATGGCGATACCTACCAGGCAAAGGAAAACACCGAACAAGGTTACTTGGCCCGAGATAGTACTAAATATTTCCGTGATCGTTTTTTCGTTGCCTTGGCTGCCAAAAATTTCATAGAAGATAGGGGGGATCAGGGTGCCGAAGGCCGAGCATAAGCCCAGCGCAATCGCCATGCCCAGCGACATGCCCAGGTAGCGCATGGATAAGCCAAAGGTTAAGCCGCCAATGCCCCAAAGCAGGCCCATCAAGTAGGTGTAGAAAAGGGTAGAGCCCTCGGCATTGGAAAGGATGTCCATAAAGCCCGGAGCCGTTAACCAGGCTCCCAGCGGTGGTACAAGCAACCAGGAGAAAATGCCACCAACAATCCAGTAGCTTTCCCACGACCATTTTTTTACTTTACTGTAAGGAATATAAAAACTGCCAGAGGCAGCACCACCTATAAAGTGGTAGAGGAGACCTAAAATAACTTGCATGAAAAAAACTGGTTAAAAAGTAATATGCTGCCTTTTGCCTTACCATTCCGATCTAGTGCTTAACCCTGGTTATTCAATTTGTTACCAGTGGCTGTTCTTGCCAGTGTTTTGAGCTACTGGTTAAAATCCCTTAAGCATCGGACCTCAAAATCAGGGCCTGCCACTACATCGCCCTGTAAGTTGTTGGCTACAGGCAAAAGACAAGGCTAAGATAAATTCTTTTTTCCGTAGAATTCACCTTAGCCTTGCCCTATGATAATTCTGTACCACGAATTGCTAAAATTTCATAAACGTTAGCAACCGTAGTGGCAGGGGAATAGCTCAGCCTTCGACCTCTGTTTCGCTCTGTTTGTTTAGCCAGAATGGTGCGGTTAAAAACCACATCAGCATACCTACAAACATGAGTGTTTTATGAAAGCTAAGTTCAATCTGGCCTAGAAACACCAGAATAGAGGGCACTACGGTTAAAAGAAGGCCTATATAAGATATAAGTTTAAGAAGGATATGCATGGTTTAGATAATTAGATGTGAAACTAAACTGTTAAGCTGGTTGCAGATAGTTTAGATGCTGGTTGCCCCATGTTTTTCTTTTGATAAAGTTTACTGATAATAATATAGAGCGTAGCCGCTATAAACCAACCTGGCAGGCCCAGGAAAAAAATATCGACATTCTGAAAAAAGTTTAGCGATAAACATATGGCCAGTGTGCCCAGCCATGTAACGGCAGCAGCTATGTTAAAATGCTTGTTGGCTACGCTGGCGTAGTTGCTCGTCATGCCCAACTTTGGTATAACCCAGTAGTCGATAAAAATAATGGCTCCCATTGGCATCAGTACCAGCCCATAGAGTGCTACAAAGCCAAGCAACTGCATGACCAATGCCGGGAAGAAGGCTGCAATGGTAGTGACTAAGCCTACAATCATTGTTACCTTCCATCGCTTTACACTTGGCATAATAGATTGGATCGCCAGACCAGCACGGTAAATAGTAGGGTTAGCGGTAGTCCAGCCGGCAATCATAACGCAGGCGGCTCCGGCAATACCTGCACTAGCATAAGCAATAGGACCTGGAGGAACTTCGCCACCAGCGGCCGCACACAGAATGCCCGATGACACCCAGGCCATAACGTGCCCGATGAACATGCCGGTAGAAGATGCAAAGCCATGATACCATTTTTTAGCATACCGCAGAATAGAAAGGTCGCCCATACCAATGTGCATGGCCATGTTAGCAAACCAGGCAAAAAACATCACATGCCAGAACGTGAACTTCGTGTAACCAGCTACTGGCACACCTGTCCAGATTTTAGTCTGCGCTACTTCCCAGAAGCTGCTGAGCGAAGTTATGCCCAGTTGCGGCATTACAGCAAAGGCCGCTGCCACAAAGATCAGGATCATCCAGGGGGCGCACACATTGGCAAACCTGGATATTTGTTCGTAGCCCAGAATCGCTACCGCCGTAATAACTGAGCCAACAAAAAGCACCGTTACCACCCAACCAATGCTGCTCGGGTACAGGTCGTCGAGACCCGGCATGGCAATGTTGAACGGTATGCCCACAGCCGTAGCGGCAACGGCAATCATAGAGCCGGCCAGGAAGCAGAACATAAGGGCATTTACCACATTGTAGAACGACACCAGGTATTTACCGCATATTTTCTCGAGTTGGTAATACAGTGTAAGACGTACCCGCACAGCAATAGGGGCACACAAAAAGGCCCAGCTCAAAACGGCCAGCAGGTTGCCCACCAGCAGTCCGGTAAAAAGGTCGATGGCGCTCACCCCGTGCACCACAAACAGAGGGCCGATCACGAACTCTGTGCCGGCAATATGCTCGCCGGCATACATGCCCACAAAACTCTTCAGGCCTTTAAGTTTGCTCTTAGGAATTGGCTCCCGCTCATATTCATTTATAGCATCTAATTGTTTGGCAAGTGTCTTTTTCATTCTATTCTGCTAATTTGCTATCTTAAGTTTTTTATTTAAAACTAATGTTAGTTATAAATATCGCCATGCTACTCCTCTTAAAAAAGGCCTGTACACATGCTTTTTTGTAAGGCTGGTAAGCTGCTATATTACTTTGAATTGAAAAATAAGGAGAAAAAAGAAAGAAGGTATCCGGTAGTGTCCTGTATCAGATTTCCTGTTCGGACTTATCTGGCAAAGTAGCAGCGGCTTTTTTTCTTTTGGCCAAAGTTTGATAGCACCGAGTAACCCTATCGCTTGTAAATTAAAAATACCCTCCGGAAGCGCCTTTTCATTAGAATAATTCATTGGCGCCACTACATATAGTTCGTGCCGTTTTGTGATGGCTAAAGCTAGTGTCTTTGCTTTCGCCTTGTGCACCGTGTATGAACATGACAGAAGGCTTGCCAACTTGCAACAATGTCTCTTTTATTATTTTATGCGTAGCTTTAAGTTTTTATAATCTGCAAAGGAAACGCTGTATCTACTAAATTAAAAGCTGTACCCACTCTATGATTTTTAGATTTTCGTTACGGATTTTGATCCTGCTGCTGCTAACATCCTGTGCAGGAGGGCATCAAGTCCGGTTAAAAAGTACCCTTACACAGAGTAACTGCAACCAGCAAAAAGCATATCGGCTATCGAGCCAGGATATACCCAAGCCTATTCATGAGCTTGTGTTAGATACATCCCTCACTTCGCGGTTTTCTTTTAACAGCCTGAATGTGGCGAATGCCATTGGCCTGGTCGACCTGCTGAACGACTTTGTGAAAAGCAAGAAACAGTACCAGCTGGATCCAACGTTAGCCAATAGGTTCGCTACTATGGAGCTGACTGAAACAATAAATCACCGCATAGACATAGCCTCATTGGAGATTTCGGCTATTTCCTCAGAATTAGACTGCGAGGAGGAACGAACCGATCAGATTGCGACTTACTTGAGGCATAAGGAAGACGATTCCGAAACAAAATTAACAGTGGGGGCTATTGTAGTGGGAGCAACCGGCGCCATTTTATCGGGTTTGGTCCTCAACAAAGGCAATGCTTCCGAATATATAGGTATAGGAGCTGGTATAACCGAGGCCACACTGGGTATCCTGATCCTGACCAACAAGCGAAAAGTAGAACTACAGCACCCTCGCAATGTATTGCGGACTATCTGGGAAGGGCAGGATGAGGCAGGTATTTTTCCGCCCTCGGTTTGGTATTACCTTACCTACGATAATCCGGCAGAACCTGATATGCCTCCACTTCGGCAGCAAATAATCGAAAAGTGGGAGAGCTTCGGACAGATAGACCGAAGAAAAACATCAAGCAAAAAAAAGCAGCTCCAGATGTACTTCGACGATGGTGGCAAGTACTCTGCTGAGGAACTTCGCAACAGAGCCAACATGCTGGATCAGCTGGAATCGCACGTAAACCTCATGAAACAAGCCTTGCGGAACCTGGCGATAGAACTGGAAGACCTGAAAGCGAATAAGTAGCTTACTGTTTTAAAACAAAAATGGATGGGGTAATAAATAGCCAGGATCAGCTACTTACTATCCCATCCATCAATAACAAAGCAATATTTATTGTTCCACTCCGCCTGCCAGCGTCAGGAAGAAGGCGTACTGTAGAGCTGTTTCTTTGTAAGGCTGAAAACGACCGGATGCACCACCATGACCTGCTTCCATATTCGTGTGGAACAGCAGCAGGTTGTTGTCTGTTTTGAGCTCGCGCAACTTGGCAACCCATTTGGCCGGCTCAAAATACTGCACTTGCGAATCGTGAAGGCCGGTGGTTACGAGTATGTTCGGGTATTCTTTGGCCTCTACATTGTCGTACGGGGAGTAAGAAAGCATATACTCGTAGTATGGCTTTTCAGCTGGGTTGCCCCATTCGTCGAACTCACCGGTAGTTAGCGGAATGCTGGTATCAAGCATGGTAGTTACCACATCAACAAACGGAACAGCAGCATGTACTCCTTTATACAGGTCCGGACGCATGTTCAGGATGGCACCCATTAGTAAACCACCCGCGCTGCCGCCTTGTGCAAAAAGCTTGTCGGGGTTGGTGTACTTTTGCTGAATCAGGTATTCGGAGCAATCGATAAAGTCAGTAAAGGTGTTCTTCTTTTTGAGCAGCTTACCGTCTTCGTACCACTGCCGCCCCATTTCCTGCCCACCCCGGATGTGAGCAATGGCATACACAAAGCCTCTGTCGAGTAAACTCAGGCGGGTAGAGTTAAAGCTCGGGTTCATGGTGATGCCGTAGGAGCCATAAGCGTAGAGCAAGGTTGGATTGCTGCCATCCAGTTTCAGGCCTTTACGGTAAACCAACGAAATCGGAACTTTAGTGCCGTCTTTGGCTGTGGCATAGATGCGTTTGGCCTCGTAGTTCTCCTTGTTAAAATCGCCAACCACTTCCTGTTCCTTCAGCAGCGTCTTCTTTTTCGTCTGCATGTTTAGGTCGTACGTGGAACTTGGGGTAGTAAGGGAGCTGTAGGCGTAGCGGAGCACCTGGCTATCGAACTCCGGGTTAATGCTGATGCTGGCGGTGTAGGTTTCTTCTCCAAAATCGACATAGTAATCTGATTTCGGATCGTTCCATTTTTTTACGCGCAGCTGCGTGAGGCCATTTTTGCGCTCCTGCAGCACCAGGTAATCTTTAAAAATTTCGGTTTCTTCCAGAAACACATCGGCGCGGTGCGGAATTACGTCTTTCCAATTCGCTTTATTCGTTTTAGTAACAGGTGTCTGCATCAGCTTAAAGTTGGTAGCCCCATCTTTGTTTGTTCTGATGTAGAAGTTATTGCCAAAGTGATCTACGCTATATTCCAGGCCGCGCTCCCGTGGCTGAATCACTTTAAAAGCAGTATTGGGTTTAGCGGCATCCACGTAACGGTACTCCTGCGCCATGGTGCTGCTGCTACCAATAATGATGTATTTATCGGATTTGGTTTTATAGACAAAGGTGCCAAAGGTTTCGTCGGCCTCGTGGTAAACCTCTTTATCCTGGGAGCTGGGAGTGCCGAGGGTGTGGCTGAAAATTTTGAAAGAGCGCAAAGCGGCATCTTTCATGGTGTAAAAAATAGTTTTGTTGTCGTTGGCCCACACGGCGGTACCGGTAGTGTTCGGAATGCGGTCTGGTAGTAACTCGCCGGTGCTGAGGTTCTTAAACCGGATGGTGTACTGGCGTCGGCTCACGGTGTCTTCGCCAAAAGCGAGCAGCTGGTTATTGGGGCTTACATTCATGCCAGCGGCTGCATAGTAGCTGTTGCCTTCGGCACGCTCGTTGGCGTTTAGCATGACCTCTTCGGCCGCACTCAGGGCTCCTTTTTTACGGGCATAGATAGGGTATTCTTTGCCAGCTTCGTAGCGGGAATAGTAAAAATATCCTTTACGCTTGTAAGGTACTGATTCATCTGTCTGTTTGATACGGCCCACTATTTCGTCGAAAAGCTTTTGCTGCAGCTCCTCGGTGGGGGCCATTATTTGTTTGGTGTAAGCGTTCTCAGCCTTTAGGTACTCGATCACTTCCGGGTTTTCCCGCTCGTTGAGCCAGTAGTAGTTGTCGGTTCGGGTATGGCCGTGGGTGGTGAGTTGTTTGGGCTGCTTTTTGGCAACAGGCGGCTGGGGGGGCTGTGGGGTGGCCGGTGTAGTAGGCACCTCTTCGGCTGTAGCCGTAGTGGTATCTGTTGGTGGAGTGCTGGTGGAGCAGCCAGTGCCAACCAGCAAACAAGCTGATAAAACGGCTGTACTACCAGCCTTAGGTAAACTTAATTTTCGCATAGATGTAGTTTTGTAGACTATAAATATAGTGTGTTTGCTCAAAAGCAGTCCTGCCTTTCATCATTTTTCAAATTATTCTAATGAAAATGCCCTCCCGGAGGCTTTTAAGGAACACGGGATGCAAGGCATTAAGAGAGAAGACTTCTTAGCATCGTGTATACTATCTGAACCAGCCTAATACCAGCCACTGTAGCTGTGGCGGCTTATACAGCTTTTAGCTTGTTAGGCGGGAAACCAAAATGTTTTTTAAAGGCAGAGGTAAAGTGGGTGGCGTGCTTATAACCCATTTGGCTGGCTATTGCAGCTATTTTGGCTTCGCCCTGCAGCAGGAGCTCCCGCGACTGTTCCATTTTATGCTTTTGCAGGTAGCCATAAACGGTTGTGCCAAAAATCTCCTTAAAGTGCTTTTTGAGGTTATACTCATTGGTTCCTACCTGGTGAGCCAGGTCCTTTAGCGTAATAGGAGTGTGGAGGTTTGCTAGCATAATGTCCTTAACCTGCTGCATTTTCTCTACATCGTCTGCTTTCAGGCTTTCATGTTTGGCCTGTGTTGCCTGCTGCCCATGCTGGTCGAGCTGGAGGGCCAGCAACTCCACCACCTTTGCTTCTGCAAACAGGCATTTGCAGTGCCCGCTAAACTGGCAGTTCAGGATCTCAAACAGCAGCGAAATTAGGCGGGGGGTAAGTGGCAGGTTGCTGCTGCTGAGCTGAGCAGACTTGTTTTGTGCCATGCCCTGCAGAAAGCTGCGGTAAAGCGGGTGACTCTGCGGCAGGTATTTGAAAAAGCTTTCGCTGCTGATAAAGATATCGAAGAACTCCGCCTCCTGCTCCTGAGGCCACTCCATTTGTATTTTCTGGCTCGGCAGCAAAAACAGGTTGTGCTGGTGCTGCTGCAGGCGGGCAATCGTTTTACCTGCAGGGGCTATGCTAAGCGTTCGGCTATTGTTCAGAGCAAAGGCCATATGTACCACTGGCTGCTCCGGCTCCACTACCAGTTTAGGCTGAGGTTTAAAGCAGCCGCAGGTGTGCCTGAAATAGATTCCTTTAGAAGAATACTCATATACCTGGCCGGTTTCTGCAAACTGATGTTCCCGCTTTATAAAGCCATCTCCGCTGATTCTGAAAAGATTACGGAAGTCCCAGACCTGGTGCGGTGCTTCAACAGGCGGTGCAGAAACTTTCGAAATTTCTCCTTTTAGCGTTACCAAATTTCCTTTGTGCGTCATTGTTATATCCCGGCGGGGCTATATCTTTGCCAAAGTTAAATTATTTAGACTAATTTTAAATAGTATATCTCATCATATTCTACCATGAAGCAATATTTACTTCTACTTTTTTCTTTATTCTTCCTGTCAGTGGGTGCATGGGCGCAAGAGCGGGCCATTACCGGTAGGGTAATAGAGAAAGAAACCGGTACTCCCTTGCCTGGCGTAACCATCCGCATCAAAAATACTTCGCAGGCTGCTACCACCGATTCTGACGGCAAGTTCTCCATTAGCGCAAATTCGGGACAGGTACTCGTGTTTTCGTTTGTAGGGTACCACCAGCAGGAACTTCCGGTAATGACAAAGACCGAAACAGCCAACATGGCTTTAGAAATTAGCAGCAACAACCTGGCGGAGGTAGTAGTAACAGGTGCATTGGGCATTAAGCGCCCCGCCCGTGAGCTCGGCTCTTCCGCTCAAATGGTAGACAACGAGTACCTGAATCAGGGCAAGACTGTAAATCCGTTGCTGGGCCTGAGCAGCAAGGTGGCTGGCCTGCGCATTAACATGAACGACAGCAAAGTAGACCCGGGTGTACAGGTAACACTGCGTGGTACCCGTTCGCTTACCCGCACCGCCACCATAGATGGACGCAATGTAAATGCTCCGCTTTATGTAGTAGACGGCATGCCAATGCCCGACATTAACCGACTAAACCCCAACGATATAGAAAGTGTAACGGTGCTGAAAGGTGCCAATGCCGCTGCCCTGTATGGTTCTGATGGTGTGAACGGTGCTATTATGATTACCACCAAAAACGGCACCAATGGCCGGGGAACTATTAGCCTGAGCAATACCACTACCTTTTCTAATGTGTACCTGTTGCCTAAGGCGCAAACAAAATATGGACAGGGTGCTAACGGTGTATATGACCCCTCTTTGTACGAATCGTGGGGACCTGCTTTTGATGGTACCATGCGCGATTTTGGAACGCCGCTTCCTGATGGATCTCAGCCACAGCTTCTGTACGCAGCGCCCAGTCGCGACAACCGCCTCAACTTGTTCAATACTGGAGTTAATGTCCAGAACGATATCTCTTTTTCAGGAGGAGATGACAAGAGCACGTATTTTGTGTCGGCCCAGCATGTGCGACAGACTGGTGTTATTCCAAAAGATGAGAACACACGCATAAATCTTCGGTTTAATGGTTCCCGTGATTTTGGCAGGCTTAAAACTTCCTATAACGTGAACTTTATAGACAACGAAAACAACGTAACGCCTGATGGCCCCTGGGTTGGTGCTTACCGAATGCCTGCCAACTTCGATTACGATTTCATTAAAGACTGGGAAAACCCTAACTCGCCAGGTAACCCTAACAACTACTTTACACCAAACGGCAGCTGGGTACGCAACCCTTATTTCCTGATCGATAATATCCGCAACCAGACCAACCAGCAGATTATAAATGGTAAGATAGACCTGAACTATACTTTTGCAGACTGGTTTAGTGCCTTGTATCGGGTGGGCATGTACAGCCTGAACCAGGATACCCGCAACACTACCCGTAAGTTCCAGACCACCCGTGCTAACAACACTAATGGCGCCATAGACGATGGTAGTAACAATTATCAGCGCTTTAACAGCGACCTGATGCTGAATTTCAAGAAGGAGGTTGGCGATTTCTCAGCCCGATTGCTGCTGGGCCATAACCTGCGCACCGACTATCGTAAAACACATAATATAGGTGCCAGCAACCTGCTTTACCCGGATGTGCTTAACCCCGGCAGCCGCACCGGGGAACTAACAGGAGGTGTAACTATAACAGAGCAACGCTCCATGGCGGTCTACGGTGAGTTAGTAACCGGCTACAAGAACTTTTTGTATCTAACCTTTACCGGCCGCAACGATTGGGTGTCTACGCTGAGCCCGCAGAACAGGTCTTATTTCTACCCTGGGGTGAGCGCAGCCTTTGTGGCCAGCGATGCTTTTGATTTTCTTCGGGATTCTGAAAAGGTTTCGTTTGCCAAATTCTATACTTCCTGGAACCGAACCGGTAACGTTACGCTTACGCCCTACATGCTCAACAATACCTATGCGCAGGCCAATGGCTTTCCGTTTGGCACCTCTGTTGGTTTCCTGCCCGGCCTTACCGATCCAAACCCGAACATAGAACCAGAATTTGTAACCTCTTTTGAGGCAGGCTTTCAGTTCGGCTTTTTCAATAACCGCCTCAACATAGATGCTGCCTATGTTTATTCAGACTCAGATGGTCAGATTTCTACAGCGCCTGTCTCCAGAGCTACCGGCTATAATGCCGCTCTGGTAAATTCCGGACGCCTGACTAACAACATTCTGGAGCTGAGTGTAAATACAGATGTAATCCGTACGCCGGAAGTTCGCTGGAACGTTGGTGTAAATTACACCTATACCAAAAACATTGTGAAGGAGCTGTTTGGAGGAGCAACTTCCAGGCAGAACTTTCGCCAGTCTTTTGCTATGGTGGGGGAGCAGTTCCCGAGCCTGTGGCTGAGCGATTACGAGCGGGTAAACGACGATCTGGATGGTGCAGTAATTATTACAAGCAATACAAACGGCGATCCGCGCAAAAAAACAGACAATGTACTGTTAGGGCCACTTGTGCCACCGCACCTGATGGGCCTTTTCACTAGCTTTAATTATAAAGGCTTTACTGTGGCTACTCAGTTCGATAGCCGTCTGGGGGGCTGGATGTACTCGGAAATTGTGCCCGCCATGTACGAAGCCGGTACGCACCCCATTACAGCAGCTTACGGCCGGGAGGCATTTGTGTGGCCAAACTCAGTAGTAGAAGTAACTGCGCCGGTACGCAACGAAGAAGGGCAGATTATTACACCAGGTGTGTACGAGCCTAATACCAGCGTGCTCACATCAGGTGGAGGCCGCGAGTTCTGGGCCTCGCAGGGAGAGCGGCAACGTAACACAGCAGCCAAATCAGATTTTCTGAAGATGCGCGAACTAAGCGTAAGTTACTCGCTGCCAGCTTCCATTCTGGCAAAACAAAGATTCCTGCGCGAAGTGGGAATAGGTTTTGTGGCCACCAACCTGTTCATTATCCGGCATAAAGATAACGACCTGGGCGATCCGGAATACCTTTACAACAGCACCGATGGTTACTCCAGCTTCCGGCAGGTGCCTCCGGTAAGGAGCTACGGCTTTAATGTGAACTGCCGTTTCTAATAATAAGACATTTTTTAGCTAATTTATAATAAGAGGCAGCTTTTTCAGTAAAGGCTGATACAGATAAAACAAGATGAATATTTTTAAAAAGGTCCTTATAGTCGTGCTGCTTTTTACGGGGCTTACCTCCTGCGAAAGTTATTTTGATGTAAACTACGATCCTAACAAACCAGGTGCAAACAACCTGCCCTTGAGTGCTAAGCTACCGGCCGCCCTGGTTGCTACTGTAAACCAGGAAGCACTGCAACTAAACCAGGTGGGAGCCTTCTGGGGAGGCTACTGGGGAACAAACAACGACGGTGTTAACCTGTTCTTCGACCTTAAAAATTACAATGCGGCTATCCGTAATCAGCGAGATGGAATTCCGGTATGGGAAACCGGCTATAACAATATCTTATATTTTCAGCTGATAAGAGAAGAGGCGCAGGCCAGTGGTGCCAGCTTTTACCTGGGTGCGTCTAAAATTATGCAGGGCTGGTTGTTTCTTCGCATGGTAGATGTATATAACAATGTGCCATTTGATGAGGCGGTGCAGGGAACAAACTTCACAAACCCTAGATACGAACCTGGCAAAGTGGTGTATGAGAAAGCCATTAATTTAATTACAGAAGGTATAGCAGACCTTAAAGGCGCCACGGTAACGCCAGCTGATGCAAGCGGAGATGTTATGTTTGGGGCCAATATTAATTTGTGGGTTAAATTTGCAAACACCGCAAAACTAAGAGCCCTTTTGCGGCAGAGTGAGGCTAACAACCAGGCTTATATAATAGCTGAGCTCGGAAAAATTACGCAGGAAGGTTCTGGCTTTATGGATGCCGGTGATAATGCCTTTGTTAATCCGGGTTACCTGAGCACGGCTGGCAAAATGAACCCTTTCTGGGAAACCTATTACCGCGATGTGCAGGGAGGTGCTACTGCTAATTACCTTAACATACGACCAACTGTTTACTTGCTGGAACAATACAAGCAGCGCAACGACCCGCGTTTGGCTGCTTTGTATCTTCCTGTTAACGGAGAGTACAAGGGGGTGCTGTTCGGCAACCCTGATGCCAGCAACCCGGAATACAGCCGAGCCAATACCTCACCGTTTAAAGGTCGGGTTGAAAATAACAACCAACCTACGGGCTTGTTTAAGGCGCTTAACCAGCCAAGCGTATTGCTAAGCTCTTTCGAAAGCTTGTTTTTGCAAGCAGAGGCTGTCCAACGCGGTTGGATTAGCGGCGATGCCAAAACACTCTATGAGAAAGGTATTCAAGAATCGTTTAATTACCTGAATGTAGATGCAGGCCAGTTTGCAGCTTACAATGCACAGCCAAATGTGAACTTCGATAATGCCACAGATAAAATAGAATCGATTATAACACAAAAGTGGCTTTCGCTGAACAGCATAAACAGCATAGAGGCCTGGAATGATTATCGCCGGTTAGGCATGCCGAATTTTCCGGGTACAGCTGCTACGGGTGTAGTTGGCAGGCCACTTCGGTTTATGTACCCCGAAACAGAAAGAGCTACAAACAACGAAAATGCATCGCAACAAGGTGGGGACCTTATCTTGGAGAACAGAGTGTGGTGGGACCAGCGCTAATACCTCTTCAGCAATTCTTAGTAAAAATTGCTGGGGTGGCTGCCGCTTAAAGTCCATGCTGATGCCTACTACCAAGAGCCTGTTAAAAATCACAAGTGCAAAATTAAACTGTGAATGATGAAAAGTGCCGTTGCCTAGCAGCGGCGTTTTTTTTTGCGTGTATAAGCATCAGTAGCTCGAGGCTATGAGGTTAGCAAGCTGCTTTACCATTGTTCTGCTTGTAAGAGGATTGCTTTTTATTTAGCTATTAGGAGGAATGCATTTGCTTATGAGTGACAGTGGCTGAAGAATAGAAAAATATATCCAGCCGTATTGCTGATAAACTGAATGTACCCTATTGTTGAGAATTAGCTGCAACCCAATAACAAAAAGAATATTTATACAAGAATGGAGAATACTAAAATAAAAAGAGTAACGGTAAACGAGATTGATCAATTACAGAAAATTGGCAGACAGACATTTGCCGAAACATTTTCGTCAGGAAATAGCGAGGAGAATATGAAAGATTATTTGGAGAAAGGGTTTTCAACAGAAAAGCTGACAACCGAACTGGTAGACAAAAATTCTGAATTTTATTTTGCATTAACTGACAATAGGGTAATCGGTTATTTAAAAGTCAACGTTGGGCAATCACAGACTGAAATAAAGGATGAAAATGCCCTTGAAATCGAACGGATTTATGTTCTAAAAGAATTTCACGGGAAAAAAGTTGGTCAATTACTTTACGATAAGGCAATGGAGGTCTCCTTGCAGAGAAATGTGGATTATGTTTGGTTAGGAGTTTGGGAAGAAAATTCAAGAGCGCTCAAATTTTATAAAAAAAACGGTTTCGTAGAATTTAGTAAGCACATTTTTAGATTAGGAAACGATGAACAAACAGACATAATGATGAAACTACACTTAAAATAAAATAGAAGCAGCTTCAATTAATTAATAAAATCTTTGCTGCGATCGTTGTCAGTCCTAAAGTAGGGGAGTAACAAAAGTTTTATAGGTCTTCAGTAAAAATAATCCTCTAAATAATTAGCTTTATCTGTTAAACATAATTCGCTCTTTAGAGGAACAAACATGAAAGCGAGCTTACTATTTATCTTAGCTGGGCTGTCAAGCCTAACTGCGTGTCAACAATCTTCTGATGTGGCTCCTAATGAAAATGTAGCCGCTCTTCATGAAAAATTTCATGGCACTTATAAACCTATACACTCTGAATCTAATTTGGCTTTGGACATCAATCTGGACGGAACGGCCTCTACTGATATGCTGGAAGAAATAAGTGATTTACCTAATATGTTACTTGAGGTAAGCATTTTCGGAAAAAATCAGCACAATCCGAAGCCTTCTTTTCTTTTTGTTCATCACTGGCCGCAACAGTCGTTTGGACGGGTGGAGCCTACTGACTTCGATCCCAATATTAAACCATTATATGCTAGGAAAGTGGTGGTGTGGCGCTTTGCTTTTGATAGTGATTTTACCCAACTCCTGCTTGAGCCGCAGCCTCCTACCTTAACCGATCCAGAGTTGTATACGCCCCCTCATTCAGTTTTAGTAAAAGGCAATGGTCTTATCGAAGTAACCCTCAGCAAACGCTTATACACTACAAAGGGTTGGAAGACTGTACAAATTGTCAGCCTTTATGAACGACTTTAACTTGTGGCACTGGCAATCTTTTTATTCTTATGAGTCTTTGTTAGAAGTCTCCCAGCAGCAAGTATATTAACTGAAGAACAAAAAAAGTAAAAGGAGTACAGGTGCTATTTATGTCTTTTCCGCCTGCTACAGATAGCCACTACTCTGTATATCTCAGAATGGCCACTACAGCAGCCAAGCTACATAATAATTGCATGTACTTTAAACTTTTGTATCTTTCGCTATATAAGATATCTTCGTTGGCTTTTAGCCTATAGCTGAATTAATGAAAAAAAACATGAAAAAAATACTATTGCTTACAACCTGCCTAATGGGATTAGGAATACCAGCCTTCTCACAAGATAAAGCCAAGGGCGAACTGAATATTACTTTCTCTAAAGGAGGAAATGAAATACTAAGATCTCAATTAGAGGGTGCGGGAAGTTACAGCGGGGGTGGGTTCTATGGATTTGGCTTGTCCTACCTTAAACCGTTGAACAACTGGCTTGATGTAGAAGCAGGCGTGAACTACCAGGAGTATCGGATTAAATCGGCATCTGCATTTGACCCGGATAGAGGCAGATCAATTACAAAGAGCAATCTCCATCTTGTATCGATTCCTTTAACGGTTAGAGCCAATTTCCTGAAGCACTTTTTCGTGAACGCAGGCGCAGTGGCTGAGTTCGAAACAAGTACTAGCTCCATAGACGATCAGTCTGGAATTGGGGCTATGGCAGGTATCGGTGTGAAGTTCAATTTTACTCCAAAAATATCAGCATTTGTTAATCCTATGCTACAGCAGCACGCTATTATTCCTTTCCGACCAGTAGATTATCAACAGCGGATGCTCGATGCCGGCGTAAGACTAGGGATTGGAATGAAATTATAAACAGTATACAAACCAAAATGCTCTGTGCAAACAATCATACCTTGCTCAGTGCATACAGTCCTTATTCCATGTTTTGATCNCAGCGGATGCTCGATGCCGGCGTAAGACTAGGGATTGGAATGAAATTATAAACAGTATACAAACCAAAATGCTCTGTGCAAACAATCATACCTTGCTCAGTGCATACAGTCCTTATTCCATGTTTTGATCCTCCAACAAAAGGAGAGGAGGCGAGTATCAATTGGCCGCTTCCCATTTGGGTATGGGCAATTGTATAAAGCGGCATCCCCTGCAGGTTTCTGGTACCTGCAGGGGATGCCGCTTTTTGCTTCTACAGGAGCTTTGTTACAACTCCTGTAGAAGCTATGTGTTAGGATGCAAAAAGTTATTTTACCAAAAACACATGGGCCCGTTTTGGACCATGTGCGCCAATTACCAGCGATTGCTCAATATCGGCGGTGCGGGAGGGGCCGGAGATAAAGGCGCCGAAACCGGGCACTGACACATCCAGCCTGGCATAAGCTTCGTGCATGTTGTTCACCACATCTTTCTCCGATACCACCAGCATCAGGTGCTCCGTAATAAAGGGCAGCACACGTATTGGCAAGTGCTCTTCGCTAACCCACACAGCTCCATTCTCTGCCACAGCCAAGGTGCCCTGCACCACAGCCATTTCGAGGTTTGCTAGTGTGTGGCCATCTTCTATCGGGCCGCTGAGTTCCTGCCCAAAACCAACACCTTTCACCGTGTTTAGTACCCGCTCCGGCGTTTCATAATGCTTTTTCAGGTAAGCACCTATGGCGCTCAGGTTTTCCACCTGCATCACCACGGTACCCACAGCTTCTGCTATGCGCACATATTTTTCGATAAGCGCATCGGCTGGTAGTGGCTCAAAGGCTAAGGTAGCTGGCAGCGGAGGGCCTGCAGGTTTATTTGCTGTTACTCGTTTTAATATGGCTTCCCGGCTACTCATGATTTCTTCTTGTTTTTAATGTACCAATCTCTGAAACTCTCTTTCGGTGCCTCCGGCATATCGCGCTGCTTGGCCCAGGGGTTTACGGCTTTGATGTTAGCGAGGCCAGGAGCCAAGCGCATCATAAACCTGCCTGATTTACCTGCTACTCTGAATAGAGTCGGGTTAGACATAACATTGGCCATTACCTTCATACTTTGTGCCTTGGCAGTAGGTACATGTCCTTCTTTGGCAAGTACCTGCCGCCACTGGTACAGCTGGTTGTGTATGTCAATCTTAACCGGGCATACGTTGCTGCAGGAGCCGCAGAGGGTAGAGGCAAATGGCAGGTCAGCGTTCTTCTTCATGTCCATGTTCGGAGCCAGAATAGCACCGATAGGACCGGAGATAGCATAATGGTAGCTGTGGCCGCCACTGCGCCTGTAAACCGGGCACGTGTTGATGCAGGCTCCGCACCGGATGCACTTCAGCGAGTTGTAAAAATCTTTGCGGCCTAACTGTATGCTGCGGCCGTTGTCTACTAATACAATGTGCATTTCCTGGTCTGGCCGGGGCCTGTGGAAATGGCTGGAGTAGGTGGTAATTGGCTGGCCGGTAGCGCTACGGGCCAGCAGGCGCAGAAACACGCTTAGGTTCTCGGCTTTCGGAATAATTTTTTCGATGCCCATGCAGGCAATATGCACTTTGCCCAGGTGAGCGCCCATATCGGCGTTGCCCTCGTTAGTGCATACCACAAAGCCACCAGTTTCGGCAATGGCAAAGTTTACGCCTGTGATAGCCAGGTCAGAGGTCAGGAATTTTTCGCGGAGGTGCTGACGGGCTGCTTCGGTCAGGTATGCGGGATCAGAGGCACCTTTTTCGGTGCCCAGGTGCTTGTGAAACAGCTCACCAACTTCTTCTTTGCGTTTGTGGATGCAAGGCAGCACAATGTGGCTTGGTGGCTCCTGTGCCAGCTGCACCACACGCTCACCCAAATCAGTGTCTACTACGTCAATGCCGTTGTCGGCCAGGTAATCGTTCAGGTGGCACTCTTCTGTCAGCATCGATTTACTTTTTACAAGCTTCTTGATGCCGTGCTTGTTGATGATGTCGAGCACAATGCGGTTGTGCTCGGCTGCATCGGCTGCCCAGTGTACGGTAATGCCGTTCCGTTTGGCGTTTTGCTCAAACTGCTCCAGGTAGGTGTCGAGGTTGGCCAGTACGTTTTGCTTGATTTGAGAAGCCGTTTCGCGCAGCAGTTCCCACTCAGGCAGCTGCTTGGAAGCTACATCTCTTTTCTCGCGTATAAACCAGAGCGCCTTGTCGTGCCAGTTTACGCGCTCCTCATCCTCCATAAACTTATCTGCCGCCTTGGCATGGTCGGTAGGTGCTATGTATGTTGAATTACTCATAATTGGCCATTTAAAATTTCTGCAATGTGTAATACTTTTACCCCGCTTTTCTGTCGCTTCAGAATACCTTCCATGTGCATCAGGCAAGACACGTCGCCGCCGGTAATATACTCTGCGCCATGCTCCAGGTGGTCCTGCACCCGGTCTTTGCCCATTTTTACCGATACTGCCTCTTCCGACACGCAGAAGGTGCCTCCAAAGCCGCAGCACTCGTCTTTTCGGTTTAGCTGCACCAGCTCAATGTCCTTTACCAGGCCCAGCAGGTAACCAGGCTTCGAGAAATCTTCAGCGTTGAGCTCCGACATTTGGGAGAGGTGCAAACCACGCTGACCGTGGCAGCTTACATGGAAACCAACCTTGTGCGGAAAGCTGGCCTGCAGCTCTTTTACCTGCAGCACATCGGTCAGGAACTCGCACAGCTCGTAGATGCGGCTCCGGATCTGGTCGGCGGCTGCCTGGTTCTTGTCGTCGTGCAGGTGGTCTTTAATATGCAGCACGCAACTGCCGGAAGGAGCCACAATGTAATCGTAGCCCGTAAAGTTCTTTACAAACAGGCTGTCGCAGCCTTGGGTGTAGTGCGAGAAACCGGAGTTGGCCATAGGTTGGCCACAGCAGGTCTGTTGCAGCGGGTAATCAACATCTACACCCAGTTTTTCGAGCAGCTGGAGTGTTGCCACCGCCACCTGCGGGTAAAACTGATCGATGTAACAGGGAATAAATAAACCGACTTTCATATGTTATCAGATACTAGATGCTAAAAGGCACATAAGAGGTTTGCAGCACTTGCCACAAGTTCAAAATCAGGTATTGTGTTTTTGATACCAAGTTTGCCTGCTGATCAGGATAATTTAGTTTACAGGGCACAAGCACAAGTTACAAATTACGCTAAATAAAAAGGTTGATCTATCTTATAAATTAACCACTTTTGATATTATCTTAACATTTTAATTAGCAAAGGTCAAAATTGTAAGTTAATATTTGCCTAATGAAGCCTGTACTCCTGAAATTAGATATTGCTCCGGAGCAATCGTTTAAGGTCCGAAACAACGTTAACCCGCTCGACTATAACCAGTGGCATTACCACCCCGAATTGGAACTAACATTTATTCAGAAAGGCAGGGGCATCCGATTTGTGGGCAACAACATAGAGAATTTTCAGGCAGGCGATTTGATCTTATTAGGAGCAAACTTGCCACACTTCTGGCGGAGCGATGAAGCGCTTTGGCAGGGGGAGCAGGAGCAGGGTTGCCAGGCGCTGGTGGTGCAGTTTCTGCCCGATTTCTGGGGAACTCCCTTTCTGAACCTGCCGGAACTGGGCCTGTTGAAGGAGCTTTTCCAAAAAGCGAAGAAAGGCATTCGGGTTACAGGACAAACGCAGGAAACAGTGAGCAGGCTGATGCAGAAGCTTTCGGATGTGGTGGGGCTGGAGCGTATTTTATTGCTGCTCCAGGTGCTACAAACCATTGCGCACTCCTCCGAAACTTCCTTTTTGTGCACCAGTGGGTTCCAAAGTTCTTTAAATGAGGTTGATACCAAGCGCATGTCCGACATACACACTTACACACTTGCTCATTTTTCGTCTAAAATAAAGCTGGAGCAGGTAGCTGCGCTGGTGCACCTTACGCCCAATGCCTTCTGCCGGTATTTTAAAACCCACGCCCGCAAAACCTATATGCAGTTTCTGCAGGAGATACGGGTAGGGCATGCCTGTAAGTTACTGATGGAGGGCAACCTGCCCATTGCACAGATATGCCTTGAAAGTGGTTTTCAGAATTTCTCAAACTTTAACCGCTATTTTAAGTCCATAACCAAACTTACTCCCCAAGATTACCAGAAACTGCACAAAGTATTGTAGCTACAGCTAGGTCTCACCCTTTACTAACCTAAGTGCTGTTAAGAGCTTTTTGCCTCCGGAAGGTTATTTTCATTAGCAGAATTTAGTTAATGAAGTATTTTATCTAGTGTGCTTATTCAGAGGTTTTTAAGTGGAGCGGATTTTCAAGGTAGGTAATCTACTATTCTACATATAGAATCAGAAATGTTGATAACTCGGGGAGAAATGGTGCTTTTATTAGACTGAAACAGCAATAGCTGCCATTATATTTTTGCAACCTGATAACATGCCAACAGGAAAAACCACAAGGCTTGGATGCACCTATACTTGAATTAATTAACCTATTCACTTTAAAGTCCTATAGTCATAGAATGTCGCCTCCACAACTACTGTCCGTGGTAGAATTCTGTTGTTAATGAGCTACCATATACTGCGTCTAAGTAACACGGCCTCAGTTAAAATTTGAGTGAATAGAATCATTTACTGAGTAAAAAGTTTTTGCAAATTTTATTTAGACCAAATCTAAATAAAATTTGCTTTTGATATTTTTATACCTCTATATTTGTCGCTATTTAGAATGGTTCTAAACTTAAATACGGCAAATATGATCTGTCTTTCTACTTTATTCAAAAATGCTACAGCACCGTTCCGGGTGCTCGTCATTATTTTATTCGCCAGCCTTCCAGCCCTTGCTCAACAAGGCACAGTGGTAGGGCATGTTGCTACCACCGATAGCAAGTCTGCTATGGGTGTAGGTGTAGGGCTAAAAGGAACTACCATAGGAGCTACTACGAATGTGGAAGGTGATTTTAAGATTACGAATGTAAGACCTGGCACTTATCAGTTAATTGTACAACAAATAGGCCTTGAGCCGCAGGAACAAACTATCACGGTAGCTCCAAACCAGACTGTACGGGCCAACTTTACCCTACAGGAGAGCGCCACAAGGTTACAAGAGGTGGTGGTGCAGGGGGCTAGAAACCAGTTTAAAGCCGATCTTCCTTCTGCCTCGTTACGTTCTAACACACCCTTGCTGGAAACGCCACAGAATATTCAGGTAATTACCGAAGGTTTGATAAAAGGACAGCAGTCGTTTGATATGTCGGAGGCAGTGGCGCGGAACGTAAGTGGCGTAACGGCGCAGGAGCACTGGGGTAACTATACACGCCTGAACATGCGGGGGGCGCGTATTGCACCTTTCCGCAATGGCATGAATGTGGAGTCGACCTGGGGCCCGCTTTCGGAAGATATGGCGTTTGTGGAGCGCATCGAGTTTGTGAAGGGCCCGGCCGGTTTTATGCTGGCCAACGGCGACCCGGCTGGTTTTTACAATGTAGTTACCAAAAAGCCGACTGGCATTAACAGGCAATCTGTTGGTTTCACGTTTGGCAGCTTTAACACCTACCGCGCTACCGCCGATCTGGATGGCACCCTCACTTCCGATGGCAAACTACAGTACCGGCTGAACGTGATGGGGCAGCTAAAAGACTCCTGGCGAGACTACGAGTACAACAACCGCTATTCTATTGCACCTGTGCTCAAATATAAATTCAGCGACAGAACCTCCCTTACAGCCGAGTACACGCACCAGTATTCCCGCATGTCGGCAATTGGTTCTGCTTATGTGTTCTCTGCACGTGGCTACGAGGACCTGCCCCGCAACTTTACCATTGCCGACCCCAATCTGGAGCCATCGGATATGCACGACAACAGCGCCTTCCTGATATTTGAACACCAACTGAACAACGACTGGAAACTGACTGCGCAGGCCTCTTACTTCCGTTACAACCAGGTAGGCAGTTCGCTCTGGGTAAGCAGTGTAGCACAAAACGGCGATATGCAGCGCACCACCAACAGCTGGGATGCTCAGAACGACAGTAAATTCGGACAGGTTTACCTGAACGGTACTGTTAAAACCGGCATCATCACGCACCGCATCTTAGGCGGCCTTGACTACGGCAATAAAGAATATATTGCGGACTGGAACCAGTCTTTCCAACTTGATAAAGACAGGCCGTTTAATATTTATAATCCTGTTTATGGCTTTGCCGAAGGTGGTGTGCCTGTTTTTGATCGCTCTAAACCACTGCGCGAAAGAGCAGGAGGCAACGTGCTGGCGCAGCGCTATGGCGCAGTGTACGTGCAGGATGAGCTTGGCTTTTTCGAGAATAAACTGCGCCTGACACTTGCCGGTCGCTACACCAGTGCCACAACGGAGCAATATGGCGCCTCTGTCAAAAACGAAAAGTTCAGCCCAAGAGTAGGTCTGAGTGCTTCTCTTAGCAGTAATACTTCACTCTATGCCTTATATGATCAGGCTTTTATTCCGCAGCTTGGAGCATTAAGAAGCGGGGAACGTGTGAAACCGATAACAGGTAACAACATGGAAGTAGGCTTTAAGCGCGACTGGCTGAACGGTCGTTTCAATACAACGGTTTCGGTATATCAGATTACCAAAAACAACCAACTGGTGGCAGATCCGAGCAGCGACCCCGGGCAGAATTTTTCCCTGCAACTGGGCCAGACCAAAACGCAAGGTGTAGAGCTGGATGTGCGTGGTGAGCTGACGAAAGGGCTTAACGTGATGTTCAATTATGCCTATACCGATTCTGAAATCACAAAAGACATAGAAGCCAGCCGCATTGGCCTGAAAGTTTCGGGCTATGCCGAGCATGTAACCAATAGCTGGCTTACTTATACCCTGCAGAAGGGGCCGCTGCAAGGTCTGGGCTTTTCGGGGGGGTACCAGTGGCAGATAAACCGTTTCCCGTGGTTTGTGGCAGATGGCACACCGGGTGGCCTTCCTGATTACTTCCGCTTAGATGGTGGCCTGAGCTACCAGCTTAAGAAAGTAAGTTTGGGGTTAACAGTTAACAACCTGCTCAATACAAACCTCTATTCCGGCTCCCCTTACGACTTCGATTACAACGGCACCATGGATGGCTACTATTGGCAAACAGAGGCCCCTCGCAATTATCGTGTAAGCATCGGTTATAAATTTTAACAAATGGCAGTGAAAAAACTAATTGGCAAACTGCACCTCTGGCTCGGATTTTCATCCGGGCTATTGGTGCTTTTTCTGGGCATTACAGGTTGCATACTGGCATTTCAGCGCGAAATAGAAGAGGCCACACAACCATACCAGTTTGTGGAGCAGCAGGCGCAAGTGAAGTTGCCTCCTTCTAAGCTCAAAGCCATTGCCGATGCCGAAGTGCCGGGCAAGCATGCGCACGGTGTCAGTTTTGCCCACGGTAAAGCGGCCCAGGTGTCGTATTTCAGTTTGGAGGAGCCTACCTATTACTTTGTGGTGTACCTCGACCCATATACTGGCCAGGTGCTGAAGGTAAAAGACATGGACAAAGATTTTTTCCGGTTCATGATCATGGGGCACTATTACCTCTGGCTGCCTCCGCACATTGGGCAACCTATTTTAGCCTCTGCCACACTGGTATTTGTACTCATGCTGATTTCCGGGCTGGTGCTGTGGTGGCCTAAGAACAAAGCAGCCCGCAAGCAGCGCTTCTCTATTAAGTGGAGCGCCAGGTGGCGGCGCGTGAACTACGACGCCCACAACGTGCTCGGTTTTTACATGACCTGGGTTGCCATTTTTATAGGTATTACAGGCCTGGTTATGGGCTTTCAGTGGTTTGCCAAGTCGGTATACTGGGCAGCCTCTGGTGGCAAGCAACTGGTAGAGTTTTACGAACCTCTCTCTGACACCACCGCCATAGATGCATCTAGTCAGGCCAGTCCCGCCATGGATCGGATCTGGATGAAAAAGTACCCGGAGATATTAGGCACCAACGCCAAAATGGAAGTGCATGTGCCGGAAAACAAATCTTCGTCTATAGAAGTAGCCATAAATCCTGATCCTTCTACTTACTGGAAGGGGGATTATATTTATTACGATCAGCATACGCTTGAAGAGATTCCGGTGACACACCAGTACGGACGCTTTGCCGATGCCACGGTAGCAGATAAAATCATGCGCATGAACTACGACATACACGTAGGAGCCATAGGCGGCATTGTCGGGAAGGTTATCGCTTTTTTTGCCAGCCTGATAGCAGCTAGCTTACCAGTAACCGGTTTTATGATCTGGTGGGGAAGAAGAAAAAAACATAAACAACCAAAAGATCCAAAACCTAATGCGGTAAAAGCGATGGCTTCTGCGAAGACTAATTAAGCTACAGGACTAAACATTTTACCAGACCGACATTATTTCTCACTCACTTAAAGCAAGAGCGGGTGCAGGAGAGGTTAAACCTCCTGCACCCGCTCTTGCTTTTGCAGCCTTTAGCTTCTTATCTATTCTAAAGCTACCCCTGTGCTTTCTTTTATGCTGATGGTGCTGTTGTCCTTGGTCGTGATTTGAGAGTTCTCGAAGGTCCAGTCTTTGGCATAGCTTATCTGGCCAGCGGTACTGGCTTTAATGCTTAGGTCTTTAAAATGGAAGTTCTCCACCAGCGATTCTTTAATGCCAGCTGCTGATAAAGCTTTGCGGGCCTCGTTTACTCTAATATCTGAAATATACACATCCCTGAACTTCGGAATTCCTCTTTCGGCCGGCTCTACCGGAGTCAGCATGGTTTTCCAGTGCTGCGGCACGGTCTCCATGCTGTAGCCTTCGGGTAGGGTGGAGTAGCTATAACTGGGGTTCCAGTTCATCGATACTTCTATGGGCGTACCCACGCTGTCCATCTCAAAGTTGTGCATGTAAATGTCCTCTACCGTACCACCTCTTGTTGTGGCTGACTTAAACCGTATGCCTACGCCCGTGCCTTTGGCTTTGAGGTTATAAGCCACCACGTGCCGTATGCCGCCGGAGGTTTCGCTGCCAAAAGTGATCAGCCCGCCGCCGGCTCTGGAGATGCAGTCGCGGATCAGGACATACTCTGTGGGGCGGTTTACGAGGAGGCCATCCCAGTCACGGCCCAATTTCAGACAGAAGTTATCGTCGTTGCAGTCGATGTCGCTGTTCTGAACCAGCACATAAGAGGAGGAGTCTATGTCGATACCGTCGGTGCTGGGGCCGTGGCCGTCGATGTTGTTCTGTATTACCACCCCGTCTACCGTAATATGATCGGAGTAAAGAATATGGATGGTCCAGAAACCAGCCTGCTTCATGGTAATGTCTTTGATGGTAACGTCTGATGAACGGGAAACCAACAGCGTGCGGGGGCGTTTGGCATCGTAGTCTACGATCCAGCGCAGCCCTTTGGGTTCGTATTCTTTGCGCATTTTCCAGTACATGTCCCAGAACGGCTTGCCTTGGGCATGCACCACACCCTCGCCGGTTATGGCTACATTCTCCTGGTCCAGCACATTTATGAGAGCAGCAGGCCATTTCATTTCAATGCCGGCCACTCGGGTGTCCATATCGGGGTAGTCGGCCAGGTTTTGGCTGCCTAAAATTTCCACGCCTTTATCCAGGCGCAGGTGCACGCCTTTTTTCAGGAAGATGGAGCCCGTAAGGTATTGGCCGGGCTTAAAAGTTACAATGCCACCTCCCTTAGCCGCACACGCATCTATAGCGGCTTGTATGGCTTGCGTATTAAGGGTTTGGCCATCGTTTACAGCACCGTATTGAGTGGCTTCAAAAACCATTTTTCCGGAAGGCATGTTTTTAGCACCGACCTCTTTCAGCCAGTCTAGCTTCGGAAGCCCATCAGCTAGCGGAGTTTCGGCTTTTTGACGAACACAGGCCATCGCCAGCAAGGCAACTACAAATAATAAAGCAAGGCTATTCTTTCTCATCGGTTTTCATTTCTGATTGTGTGGAAAAAGGATTCCTGTTCTCCAACAGGTTCATTTTAGGCATCAGGTAATGCTGTACTCAAAAGCTAAAGTAACACTTGTTCATGCTGGCCTGCAACCTGCTGTAACCTGTGTTGCAGTTATGCATTTGGTTTAAAAAGGATGCTTCTATGACTCGGTTCTTGTAAGGAAAGAGCAGTGAAGCTCATAGAACCTATGTTTGAAACCCTAATGCCAAACAAGCTGCATAATGCTCTGGAAGGGCAAAATCATTAGAATAATTGGAGTCGTATGCTGTAATTATTCTGCTGGCGGTTTCTCTTTTTGTTTATCTGGAAAGGAGTTCTAACTTGTGACAGAACAAACACTGCAAATGATGCAAACAATACGCTGGGGAATAATTGGCTGTGGCGACGTAACCGAAGTTAAAAGCGGGCCGGCCTTTCAGAAAATAAAGCACTCGGAGCTGGTGGCTGTAATGCGTCGCGACAGCGCCAAAGCCCGTGACTATGCACAGCGGCATAAAGTGCCCAACTGGTACGACAAGGCCGAAGACCTGATAAACTCCCCCGACGTAGATGCCGTGTACATTGCCACACCACCCGATTCGCATGCGGCGTACACCCTGCAGGTAGCAGCTGCCGGAAAACCTGTGTATGTAGAAAAACCCATGGCACTTAGTTATAAGGAGAGCCAGGCGATGCTGGAAGCCTGCCAGCAGGCGCAGGTGCCTTTGTTTGTGGCTTATTACCGCCGCTGCCTGCCTTCGTTCCTGAAGGTAAAAGAGCTTATAGCGGCCGGTGCGATAGGAGAGGTGCGCTACGTAAACGTGCAGCTAAGCCAGCCACCAAAGCCCAACCTCGATTGGCGTGTGCAGCCTGAAATAGCCGGAGGAGGCCTCTTTTTCGACCTGGCCGCGCACCAGCTCGATTTCCTGGACTACCTGCTCGGGCCCATAGAGGCAGCATCAGGTCAGGCCGCAAACCAAGCGGGACTTTATGCCGCCGAAGACATTGTAACGGCACAATTCCGGTTTAGGAATGGCGTGCTAGGCAGCGGTGTGTGGTGCTTTAGCGTAGCCCAAGCGCAGCGAAAGGACTCTAATGAAGTTGTTGGCAGCCAGGGCGCGATCCGTTTCCCTAGCTTTAGCAACGAGCCGGTGGTACTGGAAACAAAAGCAGGCGTGCAGCAATTTAATCTTCCGAACCCACCCCACGTGCAACAGCCGCTCATCCAAACTATTATAGATGAGTTAAGAGGCCAGGGCAAATGTCCGAGTACCGGCGAATCTGCTGCCAGAACAGCATGGGTCATGGACCAGGTAATGGGCCGCGTGTAATGTGCTAATGTGTTGATTAGAAATTTCTGCATAATCAAGTGAGAATTTTGAGTTGATTGGCACCTCGCCTTTCAAATAATTGCTGGGCGTAGTCGGAAACTAGGCCCAGCAAAGGGTAGATTAAAATGAATTGTTTAACTCTTAAAGAATCTTTTATCAAGGACCTCAAAAGGATGAGCCCTATGCTGAGCTCCAGGCACAAGGCTAGGAGACCTGGGTAATCCTTTAAATTGGTGATTCAGACAAGTAGCAGTAGCAATAGAGCCTCTGGAAGGGCTGTTTCATTAGAAGAATTGATAAGAGCCGGTTCATAAAATATCAACTAAACTTCACAGGACAGTACAGGATAGGAATTTCGGACACTACTACTAATTTTAACAAACGTTCGTGAAAGGCCAGAACTGGTTAAGGCAGGTTTTTTATGAAGAGTAGATCACGTTTAAACTCAGACATGTACCGGAAGCTTCTATTTAAAGCAATACTTTCTATCCTTTTCTCTCTCTCTGTTCCTGCACTGGCTCAAACCAGCATCGGAAATTACCAATCAGGTTTCCAGAAAAAAGGGAACGAGGTTTATTTTACAACTGCAGAAGGGGAGGTGCGCCTGGAGTTTTGCACACCAGATATGTTTCGGGTACGCGCCAGCTGGAACAAACAGTTTCTGCCCAACGAGCCCTACATGGTCGTTAAGTACGACTGGCCTGCGGTGCAGCTGCAGACATCGGAACAGAACGACCATTTCCTTCTCCAAACAGAGAAGCTGCATGTAAAAGTGATTAAATCCCCTTTCCGCTTAGAAGTCTCTACTGCTGATGGAAAGTTGCTGTCGGCCGATGCATTGGCTGGTAAGGAGGGTGGCTTAGCCAAGCAAGGAGAGGCCGTGCAGGTGAAAAAGCAACTATTGCCTGATGAGCATTTTTTCGGTTTTGGCGAGCGCATGGACTTTCTGGACCAGCGGAACAAGAGACTGAAGATGGATGTGGGCCGGGGCAAAGGGCTGCCACACCATGTGGGTGCGTACAATATACTCGAAGCCAATTATTGCCCGGTACCTTTCTTTATGAGCACCCGGGGGTACGGCATCTTTTTTCACACAGCCTACGCGACTGAGTGGAATATGGGCAACAGCAACCCCGAGACGTATAGTTTTAAGGCAGAAGGTGGCGAGCTGGATTATTATTTCATGAACGGTCCTTCCTTTAAGAATCTTCTTGACCAGTACACTTCCCTTACCGGTAAATCGCCTATGGTGGCGCAGTTTGCGCTAGGGCTGCATGTGGGCACCTATAGCGGTGGCACCTGGGGATATGAGCACCTGACTTCTGATAAATATGTGGTGGAACTGGGGCGTAAGTTCAGAACACATGGTATCCCCGCCGACCTGCTGCACCTCGATTCTACCTGGCGCATTTTTGGTAAAGTGGGAGGCAAAGGAGCAACCTCATTCGAGTGGCGCGAAACATTTAAGGATCCGAAAGGCATGTTCGACAGCCTCTACGCCATGAACTACAAAATGGTAGGCTTGCACCTGCGCCCACGCTTCGACAATGGCACCAAACTGAACCTGCTCGACCAGGCAAGAGCCGCGGGTTTTGTATATCCTGAAAAAGACAACCCCAGCGAGTTCGTGAATTTCTTCGATCAGAAGGCGGTAGACTGGTGGTGGGAAAACGGCGTGAAACGCATTGCCGACCAGGGAGCCATGTTCCTAAAAACAGACGAAGGCAGCGCCTTTGGCGGCCTTGCCAACAAAAGCGACAAGGTAGGCCCTACAGGAGATGATATTAAATGGATGCATAACGTGTTCCCGCTGGTCTACACCAAAGCCTCTTTCGAGAAGTTTCAGGAGCACAACGGCATGCGCGGCATGGCTCACACCCGCGAAGGCTATGCCGGTATTCAGCGTTACCCCTTTATCTGGGCTGGCGATTGGCCCAGCGAGTGGCAGTATTTTGCGCCAGTCATTAAAGCTGGTTTGAATGTGGGTATGTCGGGTGTAAGTTACTGGTCACACAACATGGGCGGCTTTGAGCATGTGGCGGACCCGGAGCTATATATCCGGTGGGTGCAGTTTGGCATGTTCAGCCCCATTGCACACCTGCTGGGCATGGAGCACCCCAACTATAAAGAGCCTTGGAACTATGGCGAAGATGCCTTGCGCAACTTCAAAAAATACGATCTGCTACGCTACCAGCTCATTCCGTATATCTACAGCGAGGCTTATGTAAACCACACAACCGGTACCCCCCTCATGCGGGCGCTGGTACTGGAGCACCAAAACGACCCGAACGTATACGACATCACCGACCAATACCTCTTCGGGAGCAACCTTCTCATAAACCCGGTAACTACCAAAGGGGCCAAAACCAGAACGGTTTACCTGCCTGAAGGCACCTGGTTCGATTACTGGACCGGCAAACAGTACAAAGGCCGCCAGTTCGTGCACGTGCTTACGCCCTTAGACACCATTCCGGTTTTTGCCAGAGGCGGAGCCATTCTGCCCATGCAGCCGGAGATGCGTTATATCGGAGAGAAGCCTGTGCATACCATTACGCTGGATGTATTCCCGCACGGCTCCTCCAGGTTCGAACTGTACGAGGACGACGGCCAAAGCCTGAACTACCAGAAAGGAGCGTATGCCATTACAGAGATAACCTCCGAAAAAACTGCTGCTGGTTTAACCTTGAAAGTTCAGAAGCCCAAAGGAAACTTTCAGGCGCCGACACATAACTACCTGGCAAGAATCCGCTGGAACGGAGAGAAGGCACCAGCCGGCGTGACAGAAAACGGGAAGAAAGCAATAGCCCTGAAAACAACTGCAGCTGTGGAGAAAGAAGATGGTTGGTTTTACGAGGCAGAGAGTAAGGTGCTATGGGTGAAAACGAAGCGCTCGAATAAGGAAGATATAACGATTGTGGTGAAATAGCAGAAGCAAGAAGAGCAGTTTGATCAAGAAAAATTATTTATATAAAAATGCATTCGAAGCACCAAAGTCGGAAAAAGTCATTTAGGCTCAAGCTTTCGAAGCAAAACCAGTCTTTGGCTTGAGCCGCCTCGTGAGATCCGGTGCCGCTTTAGCGGCAGCCTGAGCGCGAGCGAAGGCAGGAGGGAACGCAGCGGCGATGGCTAAAGACGCTGCCCCGCGGCCATGAGCGCTAAGCGACTGAACAACGCTAGCATCAAAGCATAAGGGCACCGGATGAAGCTGTAACTAAGAGAGCCGGAGCCTAAAAATACACCTATAGAGCTAGTCAAAACAGATTAATATTGTACCGCAATACCAGCATTTAGGAAATGAGAAAAGCCGGATTAGTTACCTTACTGTTAGCAGTTGCTTGTCAGTCGCAGCATGTTTCGCAGCAGGCTAAAAGTGTTAATCAAAGTGAGAAGATCATTGTTGGGGCTGATTCTGTAGCTAATCCTTTAACTGGTAGAGCAGGACTTTCATTACATATTAAGCCCGAAAAGTCTTCTTCCAAAATATCAAATGAAAAACAGCCCTTAGAAAATTCAATACCGGAGGCCTCCACCGACAAACTGGACCAGGTGCGCCCGCTCCGCTACAAACCCGACGGAACTGATTTCGTGATTACGAACGGCACCAAGCGCTTTAACAGAGCCCTGTATGGCACGACAACTGCCTTTAGGGTAGAGGCCGGAGATCTGCCGGAGTTCCTGCTCTACATGCCAGGCAAAGGCGGCAATCTGAAGCTCGGAATTGCCACCGACAAAGGCGAGAAGTGGCTAATAGAGGCTACCGAGATCAAAGCCATCTATCGGCCCGGCTCCATGCTCTACGAAATAAAAGATCCGCTGCTGGGAGAGGGGCAACTGAACCTGCAGGTGCTGGCAATGGCCGATGCTGAAGGCATGGTACTATTGATGGAGACTGCCGCCAATACCACACCCTTTGAGCTAATCTGGACCTACGGTGGCGCCAGCGGTCACCGCCCATCCCGTAATGGTGACATTGGAGCAGACCCGGAAGAAGGCTTTTACCTGCACCCCGAGCATTGTAAAAACAATGTGTTTGCTATTAAGGATAATTCCTTTCTGCTGGATTTCAAAGTCAAGAACGATGCCCACCAAATACAGGGAATTATGCCGGCAGGGGCTTCCATAAAGCTGGCAGACGCCCGAAAGCAGGATTCTCCGAAAACATTATGGCAGTCGGGGCAGTCGGAGTTACCGGTGGTGGTGGGAAAACAAACCTTAAAGCCTGCCCAGAAAGTATATTTTGGTCTCCAGAACAGCAAGAGCACCAGCATCAAAAGTTATAAGGAGCTGGCAGGCGTTTTTCAGAAGGCTGAAGAGAGCCGGAAGAAAGCTGCCAGCCATATCAAACTCGAGACGCCTGATCCGTTTTTCAACACTTTCGGAGGAGCATTGAGTATAGCAGCAGATGCCATCTGGGACGGCCAGAGCTACATGCACGGAGCCATTGCCTGGCGTATGCCGCTCAATGGCTGGCGTGGCGCGTACGTTGCCGATGCCCTGGGCCATCATGACCGTGCCCGCACCCACTTCCGGGGTTATGCCAAGGCACAGGTAACCTCGCCAGCCAGCGGGCCGGTAGTGCCGGACCAGGAGCGAAACCTGGCCCGCATGGAAGAAAAGCTGGGGCTATCGCTCTACACCAGCGGCTACATTTCGCGCAACCCGAGCAGCAAGCATGTAGCGCACCACTACGACATGAACATGGTGTTTATAGACCAGCTGCTGCGCCACTTCCTCTGGACCGGCGACAAAGCCTACCTGCAGGAAGCATGGCCGATGCTGGAGCGGCACCTGGCCTGGGAAAAACGAAATTTCGATGCCGATAACGATGGTTTATACGATGCCTACGCCAGCTTCTGGGCCAGCGATGGCGTGCAGTACAGTGGTGGTGGCGTAACGCATTCCTCCGCCTACCACCATTTCTCCAATAAAACTGCTGCCCGCTTAGCCGCCCTCATCGGCAAAGATCCGAAACCTTACGAACAGGAAGCGGAGAAGATAAAAGAGGCTATTGAGTCTACGCTTTGGATGCCGGAAGCCGGTGTCTATGCGGAGTTCAAAGACCTGCTGGGGCTGCAGCAACTGCACCCGGCCGCTGCCCTCTGGACCGTCTACCACACCCTCGATTCGCAGGTGCCGGACCCGTTTCAGGCGTACCAGGCGCTGCGATACGTAGACACACAGATTCCGCATATCCCGATAAAGTGTGCCGACCTACCTAATGAGAACCTCTACACCCTCACCACCACCAACTGGATGCCATATACCTGGTCGGTGAACAATGTGGCGCTGGCAGAGGTGGCGCATACGGCGTTAGCTTACTGGCAGTCGGGGCACACCGAAGAGGCGAACCGGCTCATGAAAAGTATTCTGGTAGAGAGCATGTACATGGGCTCCAGCCCTGGCAACCTGCAGCAGCTCTCTTACTACGACCATTACCGCAACGAACTGTACCGCGATTTTGCCGATGGTATCGGCATCACGTCCCGCGCTCTGGTAGAAGGCATGTTCGGCATACAGCCCGATATGCTGGCGGAGGAACTGACGATACGACCGGGGCTGCCGGCATCCTGGGATCATGCGCTGCTGGAAACGCCCGATATAAAGTACAGTTTCAGGAGAGAGGGAAATAAGGAAACTTATGAGCTGGAGCCACATTTTGGCAAACCGCTGAAACTGAACTTCATGGCCTCAGCGCTGGGAGATAAGGTAGCCGCCGTAACTGTAAACGGTCAGCCAGTGAAGTGGACTTCCTTTGAAGAGGCAGTAGGCAATCCACAAATAGACATTGTGCCTGCTAAGGCAGATAAATACGAAGTAGTTATTACCTGGGCAGGAGACAAGCCTGCAGCAGCAAAACACCAGGCCATAGCGGCGAACGGAGCAAAACTGGAGGTTGATTTCGGAAAAGCCGAAGTGCAAGAGCTGAAAGACACACAAGGTATTGTAGCGAGCTCAGATCAGAAAAAGAGCAAACTGGAGGTGAAGCTGGCAGGGCAGGAGGGGCACCGCACCTTCTTCGTGCGCACCACCCAGGGCGACCTCAGCTGGTGGCAACCTGTAAATGTGGAACTGCGCGAACCATTCCGCCTTATCTCCACCACCGGCCCTAACGAGGCACAGCTGCGGGTGGAACTGCAGAACAATACAGCTGATGCCCTGAAAAAAGAGGTAGCTGTTACTGTTGGCAAATTCACGCAGACAATGAAACTGGAGGTGCCTGCGTTTGCATCGTCTTCTGCCATTCTTATTCCTGCCGACCATTTAAAAGCTGGCACTAATCGGGTATCTGTGGCGGCTGGTAACCAAACCCTGGCCTCAGCCGACATTACGAACTGGAACGTGCCTGCTGCCACGGCAAAGGCTGCTCCCAACTGGGAAACTTTGGACCTGACGGCTCACTTCAACGACAATGTAACGCAGATTTTTCAAAACGAATACCTGACCCCACGACCTACTTCTGCTACCCTGCAGCTGCCCAAACAAGGCATTGGCAACTGGTGCTACCCGTTTGTAACAGCCGAGGTCGATGATTCCGGTTTACGGACAAAGGCAGGTGAAGCCGGAAAAATCACCTTGCCGAACGGCTTGCCCTTTAAAACAACGGGCCCCGGAAAAGGCAAAAATATCCTCTTCACCAGCCAATGGGATAACTACCCAGCCAATGCTGCCGTGCCACTGCAAGGCTCCGCCTCGCATGCCTACCTGCTCATGGCTGGCTCCACCAACCCCATGCAGTCGCGCATCGACAATGGCGAAGTGGTAGTGACTTACACTGATGGCACGCAGGAGCGGCTGGCATTGCGGAACCCCGAAACTTGGTGGCCGATTGAGCAGGATTACTACCTGAACAAGTACTCCTTCACCAGCTCCAAACCAAAACCAATCCGGCTCCACCTGAAAACCGGTGAGGTGCCCACGAACTACCAATACGACAGCATCAAAGGCTTTGCCTACGACAGCTACATTCCCGGAGGTGCTGCCACCGTGCTGGACCTGCCCCTGAACCCAGCTAAAAAGCTGAAGTCGCTGGAAGTAAACGCTCTTGCAAACGATGTGGTCATCGGGCTGATGGGCGTGACGTTGGTGAGAAATTGAAGTTTTAGGACTCAAGACACAGGACGTCAGACACAAGACTTAATAATTTAAACAAACACTGATGCAGGGAAGAATAAATTATCCATAACCACTCTTCTTTTATAAGACATGAGGAGAAGGCATTTTAATAGTCCTGCGTCTTGTGTCTTACGTCCTGTGTCCTTTAAACTAACAACATGCAGCGATTTGCTTTTAAAATGAAACTGAAGCCTGGTTCTGAGGCTGAATACAAAAAACGGCACGACGAGATCTGGCCGGAACTGGCGCAACTGCTGAAAGAGGCTGGCGTGAGTGATTATTCCATTTTCCTGGATGAAGAAACCAGTACCCTCTTTGCAGTGCAAAAGCAGGCAGGGCAATCGTCGCAGGATCTGGGTACAACGGCCATTGTGCAGAAGTGGTGGGCCTACATGGCCGATATCATGGAAACAAACCCGGATAATTCTCCGGTAAGTATTCCGCTGAAAGAAGTGTTTTACTTGGCGTAAAAAGGTAAGAATTAAGAAGAAGGAGCAGCAGCAACAGACCTCACAGTGTCTTTCAGACCTGTGAGTGTCTTGGTAGGGCAGGAATGATAAACGAAACACTAAAGGTTAAGGAGCAGCACCAACAGCAGCAGAGCCTCCAGAGGGGCTTTTTCATTAGAATAATTTGAAATCAAGAAAATTCTTTAATCAAGGTTTAGATAATGATACATAAAAATAAACTTCTTCTCACCCTGGCACTTTGCGGTGCAGTACTCACCAACTGCCGCCAGTCGCAGCCTGCTGCCTCTGCCGACACAGCCACGGCCAGCAGCCAGCAGGCAGTAAACGCCTGGCCCGAAGTGCAGCGCGAAAACAAGCCCTGGACCCGCTGGTGGTGGATGGGCAGTGCCGTAGATGAGCAGAACATCGATAAGATGATGACCCAGTATGCTGAGGCCGGTCTGGGTGGTGTGGAAATTGCCCCGATTTACGGTGCCATGGGCCACGAAAGCCGCTACATCGATTTTCTGTCGCCGAAGTGGATGGGCATGCTCGATTACACGGTACAGAAAGCCAACAACCTGAACATGGGCGTAGACCTGACACAGGGAACAGGCTGGCCTTTTGGCGGGCCGCAGGTGAAGCCGGAGTTTGCAGCATCTAAACTTATAGTGCAGACTTATACCTTAAAAGCTGGCCAGACCCTGAAGGAGACACTGACGGTGCAGGACCCGAAACAGCGGGAACTGAACCCGCAACTGCAGGCCGTGATGGCCTACAGCGGGAAAGGAGAAGCGCTGAATATTACCGACAAAGCCACAGCAGACGGGAAACTGAACTGGACTCCGAAATCCGGCACCTGGACCGTATACGCGGCCTTTAATGGCAAAACCCGGCAAATGGTGAAACGTGCCGCACCGGGAGGAGTAGGCTACACCCTCGATCACCTTTCCGACAAAGCTGTGAACGCCTACCTGGAACCTTTTACCAAAGCTTTTGGGGGCAGCAACCACGGCGTAAGAGCCTTCTACAACGACAGCTACGAAGTATACGGAGCAGACTGGACGCCCACGTTTTTTGAAGAGTTCCAGAAGCGTCGTGGCTACGAGCTGCGCCTGTACCTGAAGGATTTGGTGAGCAAAGAGCAGACGGAGCGGGTGGCCAGGCTGAAAGCCGACTACCGCGAAACCATGAGCGAAATGCTCTACGATAATTTCTACAAAAACTGGAACAACTGGGCGCACGAGCACAAGAGCTTCACCAAAAACCAATCGCACGGCTCACCGGGCAACCTGCTCGACCTGTACGCAGCAGTGGATATTCCGGAGTGCGAGACCTTCGGCTCCAGCTACTTCCCCATTCCCGGCCTGCGCCGCGATAGTGCTGATGTGCGCAACGTGGACCCGGACCCTATCATGCTTAAATTTGCCTCATCGGCTGCACATGTGGCTGGAAAGAATCTGACTTCCAGTGAGACCTTCACCTGGCTGGGCGAACATTTTAAAACATCTTATTCACAGATGAAGCCGGAGGTGGAGCAGGTGTTCCTTTCCGGTGTGAACCATGTATTTTACCACGGCGTGACCTACTCGCCGGAGGATGTAGCCTGGCCAGGCTGGCTGTTCTACGCCTCCCTTAACCTGACGCCAGCCAACAGCCTCTGGCCACATTTTGGAGCTTTCAACAATTACATTGCACGGGTGCAGTCGGTGCTGCAGTCTGGTAAGGCCGATAACGAGCTGCTGATGTACTGGCCGATACATGACGTGTGGAGCAACCCGAAAGGCATGGAGATGCTCATAAAAGTACACGACATAGACGAGTGGCTGCACCCGACACAATTCTACAAGCAGTCGCAGCAACTCATGGATGCCGGCTACTCCCTGGATTTTGTATCGGATAAGATGCTGCAGGAGGCGAAAGTGAACAACGGTCAGATAGTGACGGCCTCTGGTGCGCCTACGCGTAAGGTGCTGATTATACCGCAAAGCAAATACATGTCTGAGACTACCTTTGCCAGAGTAATTGAGCTGGCGAAAGAAGGAGCCACCGTGGTGCTGGAAGAGCTGCCAACCGATGTGCCGGGCCTGCAGGACCTGGAGAACCGCCGCAAAAAGCTGGAGCAGCTGGTCCAAAGCCTGACTTTCTCGGATGCCGGACAAGGTGTGCGCCAGCATAAAGCCGGAAGAGGAGAGATTCTGCTCTCTAAGAACGTGCAGCAGGCGCTGGAGCTGAAAGACATACAACGCGAGACGCTGGCTGATACGGGCCTCAAATTTATCAGAAGAGAGATAGAAGGAGGCAAGTATTACTACCTCGTAAACCACACACCCAAAGCCATTGATACCACTATTCCGCTCAATTTAGCAGCACAATCGGTGGTGATGATGGACCCCCAGAGCGGTAGCGCTGGTCTGGCCAAGGCTACAACAGCCAATAACAAAACCAATGTGCGGGTGCAGCTAAAATCTGGCGAAGCCCTGATTTTGCGTGCCACCAACGCTGCTAACCCCGGTTTAATGGCATGGCAGTACCTAGAGCAGCCAGGTTCACCCATCGCCGTTACCGGCGACTGGAACCTGCACTTCACCAAAGGCGGCCCTGAAGTGCCAGCCGATAAAAAGCTAACGAAGCTGGTGTCGTGGACGGAACTAGGCGATAAAAAAGCAGAAGCCTTTTCGGGAAGCGGAGAATATACTGTTACGTTTGATATACCCGCTATTAATGCAGGAGAGTACGTGCTGGACCTGGGCAAGGTAAGCGAAAGCGCCCGTGTCTGGATCAACGATCAGGAAGTGGGGCACCTGTGGAGCATCCCGTTCCAGGCGAGGGTGGGGCAGTACCTGAAGCCGGGCAAAAACACGCTCAAAGTAGAAGTTGCCAACCTGATGGCCAACCGCATCCGCGATATGGACCAGAAAAAGATGGAGTGGCGCAAGTACCACGAAATCAACTTCGTGAACATCGACTACAAAGCCTTCGATGCCTCTGTGTGGAAACCAATGACCTCCGGCCTGATCGGCCCGGTAACCATTACACCTTATGCTACCACGGCACAAGGGCAGGCAAAGAAGTAGTAATTTTAAATTTTGAATTCTGAATGAGTGATTGAGTGAATAGGAGGAAGAGTGCTTCGCCAAACTAGAAATCAAAAATAATTATGGCGCGAGCGTCCTCGCTCGTGACTCCTATTCCGTGGCCTCCGGCCGCTAGATAGTTGTTATGCTGGCACATGCATCTCTGAATTTTTAGTCTGTCGAAGCTCCATAATTATTCTAATGAAAAAGGCCTTCCGAAGCTTTTTGTGCCAATTCTGCTCAAGGGTCTGAATCAAAATCTGCAGCATGTAAGCATTTGTTAGAACTCATTCTTAAAATTCTAATATTCTGATCATCTTGATTCAAATATTTTTTTACGTAGCTACCAAGACACTCACAGGAGTTGCGCACACTGCGAGGTCTTTACCCGTTTTACTTATGAAAAGAAAGCAGATCCTTCTCGTCGCCCTTACCTGTTGCTCCCTGGTAGGAGTGCAAGCCACCCTAAAGCAGCAGCTGGTAAGGCAGCCGCAAAAGGCTGATTCCATTAAAATAAATCGTTCATTGCCGGCCACCGTCATCATACCTGCCTCAGATTTTTTGTATGATCTGCCCAAAGGAGACATCATGGTGGAAGCGGGTATGCTGCAGGTGCCATGGTTATTTAACAACACGGCTATACGGCTGAATTCTCCCACCAATCTGCTAACGCAGGTGCAGGTGCCGGAGGCCGGAACCTACTACCTCTATGTGAGGAGCCAGGGCGAAGGCAACGCTTCTTTTAAGGTGGCGGTAAACGACCAGGTGACTTCTGAGACGTTTGGTAACGGAGATTTGACCTGGAAGCGGGGCGGCACCTTCAACTTACAAGCCGGCAAAGCTGTGGTGAAAGTTACCCGTATCCAGAGAGGCGCAGCCGTAGATGTGCTGGTGCTGAGCAAGAACCCGAACCTGACGGAAGAAGACATTAAACCTTATCAATTAAATCCGGAAGTAAAGCTGCTGAAGGAGTACAAAATTCCGGAATCGAATGCGGTTAAGTTTGGCGATGTGAATGGCGATGGCCAGACCGATCTGCTGGTGCTGACGCGTGATTATTCTGCTCACCTATTCGACAACAGCGGCAAAGAACTCTGGTCGTGGAAAGCACCGGAAGAATATACCAAAGAGCGGTCGGAGTTCGAGGCGCCGGGCGTACTCTGGGATTTTGACGGGGACGGGAAGGCGGAGGTGGTGCACTGGCGGCAACTAGAAGGGAAGGAGTGGCTTGTGATCGCTGACGGACAAACCGGTAAAATAAAACGCAAAACTGAGTGGCCTACACAGCCACTGCCACATGTGTACAACAACTTCCGGCTAGCCATTGGCAAACTCAGCAAAGGCGAGCCAAACCATATCGTAGTGTTTACCGACATGGGCGGCACCATAAAAATTACCGCCTACACCGATAAATTGAAAAAGCTCTGGGAGCACACCGAGAACCGCAAAAAAGATAACCTGGGCCACTACGTGTACCCTGTTGACCTGAACAAAGACGGCATAGACGAAGTGCTGGTAGGTTCGCTTCTGCTTGATGCCAGGGGCAACAAGATCTGGGACCGCTTCGCGCTGCTCAACGACAACCACGACCACGCCGACAGCTATAAGTTCGGTGATGTAGACGGTGACGGTAATCTGGATATTGTAACCGCCAACAGCGAAACCGGCGTGTTTGTGTACAAAGGCATGACGGGCGAAATACTCTGGCAGCAGGTGGCGGAGCATAGCCAGCAGATACAGGTTGGCAATTTTTTGGAAGAGTTTCCGGGGCCGCAAGTGGTATTAGGCGGCAGGACTTACGGCAACAGGCAGGTAAATGAGCCATACCTCTCGAGCCAGCTCTACTGGTTCGATAACAAAGGAAATTTAATTAAAAAGTGGCCCGGCAATCCGATCAACGGCAATCCAGATTTTGTGAAAGGCAACTGGCACGGCGATGGCAGCGAAGAGCTGTTCTGGTTTAAGTTCAGGCTCAACAAGCAGGGCACCGGAGAACTCTATTTCCCCGACCCGGTGTTCCACATGTTCGATTTTATGGGGAAGGGAGCTGAAGAAGTGATCACGCTGAGCCGCGGCATGTTGCGTGTGTATGGTTCGGGTAAAGCCAGCTACAGCAATAAGGATGTTAAGAAAAACCTGGACTACCTGAAAAGCACCGTTGTAAACCATACGCACTATTAAGAAACAAACACTTTAGTGGAGCAACTGGTTTTTAGGTACAAGCAAAGTAAACCTCTCAACTCTTTCCATTGAATTCTTACTGCAGTCAGGCAACCGGATGAGCTATCTTCAGCAACATCTAACCCTTTCTATCTGGTAATTCCATCTATTCCATCTTCCGTGGAGCTGGTATGGAGCATTGGCATTAAGACTAAAGCTAAGATTAGTTAGTCAATCTGCTAAAATACTATACATGAAAATATGAAATTATTTATAGTTGCCTGGTTATTTATGTTCTTTTCCCAGGATTTGGGGCAAATCCAGGAGTAACCTGCAGGATACTGCAGGTTGGTGCAGGATATAAAAGAAAACCCCATCCTTTAAATTTATAGAAACTTACTGAATGATAATTTGAAATTAAGTTTTAGCTTATCCTACTGCGATAATTAAATTGGGCTTAATTACCCACAATCTCCAGGAACAGCAGGAGACTATTATTTTGTAAAACCAACAAATATTAGTTAGTAAGGATGCATGTCGCCTCATATTTAAGTAAATTTAGTTAATACTTTAAAAAGAAATTAACCTCTTGTAAAACAGTTTTTTATAGTGGTTGAATAAAAGTGTTTTGCTGGAGTGAATGTAAATAGGATGGCGTGAAATATCGAATTTTGACAGATTAAAATTATGTGGTTAAAAGTGAATGTTAGAGCAAACTTAAATACAGAAACATGAAGAAAAGAATACACTATGCGCAATATGCGTTTCTGGTTCTACCCCTGCTTGGGTTAGCTCCTGAAACTACTAAGGCTGCAGCGTATGCATGGGAGAAGACTGACCCTGGTACCAACCTGCACCTCGTTAACTCCATTAAACAAAGTGGTATAACGGTTTCGGGTAGAGTTGTTGGTGAGAATAACGATGGATTACCAGGTGTTGCAATTCAAATAAAAGGTACTAGTCTTGGCACTACGACAGACATAGACGGTAACTACCAGCTCAACGTGCCAGATGGAAATGCTACACTTTCTGTTTCTTATGTAGGCTATACGCTGCAAGAAATACCGGTTCGTAACCGAACAACTATAAATATTACCATGGCTCCCGATGTAAAAGCGCTAAAAGAGGTGGTGGTAGTAGGCTACGGCACACAGAACAAAGCAGATGTTTCGGTAGCAGTAGGTAGCGTTACCGGTGAGGCCATTGCCGAACGCGGAACTGTAAACGCCTTACAGGGGGTGCAGGGACAGGTAGCTGGGGTTGATATTTCTTCTGGTTCCGGACGTGCCGGCTCTAATTTTAGTGTTCAGATACGCGGTCAGAATTCCCTGGCCAATGCACAGCCCCTATATGTAGTGGATGGCGTTATTGTGCCTGACATCAATTTCCTTAACCCTCAGGACATTGCCAAAATGGACGTGTTGAAAGATGCTGCCTCTACTGCTGTTTATGGTTCGCGTGGTTCTAACGGGGTGGTGATCGTGACGACCAAACAGGGCACAGGTGTAAAAGGAGGCACCAGTATTTCGTATGACGGCTACACCGGCGTAAGGCAGGTTGCGCGCATGCCCGATTTTATGGATGGTGACCAGTGGTGGGAATTTCGCCAAAACTCATATATAGTACCTGAGTTGATTGCTGGCAACAACAATTATCCAAGTACGATTGGTGGTGCAGAAAACCCTGCCGTTGCCGATATTATTGCTAATAAGCGGTACACTAACTGGAGAGATCAGGTATTGCAAACAGGTACACAAAACAATCATTGGCTAACTGTAGCTGGAATGAGCGAAAATAACATGCAGTATGTGATTGGAGCAGGTTACCAAAATGAGAAAGGCAATTTTGTTAATGATGATTTTCAGCGCTACAACTTTAAAGCAAGTGTAGATCATAAAATAAGCGATAAATGGGCTGCCGGGGTAAACTTTAACTTCTCTCTTTCAGAAATTGAACGTGGTAGCGACCTTGCTGTAACCAATGCCTTCCGGATGGCTCCCATTTTTTCGCCTTATGATGCTGAAGGAAACCTGGCGTTCCGACCAGGCCAAATTCCGATTCCTGGTTCGACCAACGTTACCAGTATGACCAGTTCGGTAAATCCTTTAGTAGATAACGCCAATTCTCAAAATAATACAAGAAGATACTTTGGGGTAGGTAATTTGTACCTGCAATACTCTCCGGTAAGTTGGCTCGATCTACGTTCTACCTTTTCGCCAAGTGTTTCTTTTAACCGCCAGGGACGCTACTGGGGACCTATGACAGAGTCGCGCGGCTTGCAGGCAGCTGCTGCCGAGCTTACGAGGTCGGAGAATTTCTCCTACATTATGGACAACATCGTTACAGCCCGTAAAGACATAAATGAGCACAGCTTTACCTTTACAGGTTTGCATAGTGTGCAACGAGATCAGTTTGAGACTAATTTTAACAGGGTAAGCGGTTTGCCTTTCAACTCCTCCTTTAACAACCTCGAAACTGCCACCAACCGCGAACGCACCACTAGTGAGTACAGAGAGTTTTCTATTTTGTCTTTTATGGCCAGAGTAAACTATGCATTTAAAGACAGGTATTTAGTTACATTAACTAGTCGTTGGGATGGCTCTTCTAAACTTTCTACAGGCAACAAATGGTCTTCTTTCCCATCAGTTTCGTTGGGCTGGAGAATTGCTGAGGAAAACTTTATGCAGGACGTTAATCTCTTTTCTGACCTAAAAGCTAGGGTAAGTTTGGGTTATGCCGGTAACAACAATAACGTGAACCCATACGGCACCCAAATGAACCTCAGCAGCCCTACTTTCTACGACTTTGGCGGTGACGTAGCATTGGGATATACACCTAACAGGCTGCCAAACCCCGGACTTACCTGGGAGAGAACCCGAGAACTAAATTTTGGTTTAGATTATGGTATTCTGAACAACAGAATTACGGGTAGTATAGATCTGTACAACAAGCAGTCTGAAGGTTTGATCCTAGAAAGAGAAATTCCCTTGGAGAATGGTTACAGAAGTGTGATAGACAATGTTGGCTCCGTGAACAACAGAGGTGTAGAGGTTTCTTTGAGAACTGTTAATGTGTCTACAAGCAAAGTTACCTGGACCACCACTTTTAATTTCTCCAGAAACAAAAACGAAATTGTGGAGCTCCTGGGAGGTAAGGAAGATATGCCGGGTAATGCCTGGTTTATCGGACAACCTATTAACGTAAACTATACTTACATTTTCGATGGCATCTGGCAAGAGAATGAGCGAGATCAGGCAGAAGTCTATCGCCAGATTCCTGGTCAGGCCAAAGTTGTAGACATAGACAACAACCAGATTATTAACAACGAAGACAGAGCAGTAATTGGTCAGAAAGATCCGAAATGGATCGGAGGCTTCTCTACCCAATTAACCTTCCTGAATTTTGACCTTTCTGCTTCTATGTTTGGGCGCCAGGGCCAGCTGGTATACAGTCCCTTCCATGCAGAGTTTACAAACATGGCAGACCGTGGCCGTAACAAACTGGATGTAGACTATTATATGTCGCCAAACAATGTAACTCCAACTAGAGCATCTAACTCATATCCGCTGCCAGGCCGACCTGGTGAATATTGGTCGTCGGTAGGTTACTACAAAGATGCCTCTTTTTTCAAAGTGCAGAACATCTCGTTAGGCTACAGCCTGCCACCGACCCTGCTGGAGCGCATCAGAGTAAAGGCACTGCGTGTGTATGCCAACGTGCTGAACCCATTTGTGTTCACCGATTACGACGGGTTTGATCCTGAGTATGCTGCAGGACTTGATCCAACAACTACCAATGTTACCAACAGCACAAACGGTAACCTGAACAACACCGGACCTAGCTCTATTATTTATCAGTTTGGTGTAAACGTTAAATTCTAATTGAAAGAAATGAAAAATTTTAATATACTTAGTCTGTTAGCGGCAGTGGTTGTTCTGGCAGGCTGCAAAGATTTTCTGGAAGAGGAGAACCGCTCTAATATGGAGGCAGATGCCTATTATACCACAGCCGAAGGGTACGATAAAATAGTGAATGCCTCTTATTCCTCTTTAAGGCCAGTGTATACCGATCCTTGGGTGTTTGCCGCAGGCACTGATATGTATGTGGAGGGCAGAGATGCCCAGCCAAAAGGCATAAGTGAGTACCGCGAGTTAAACCCAGAAGATACCAATATAGAGGACTTTTACCGCAGGGTATATGCCGGTATTCAGGTTTGTAACAACGCGCTCTATTTCAATGAGAGAACAGCACCCGCTGCAACACTTGCCAGCAGAAAAGGAGAGGTACAGTTTTTACGTGCTTACCATTATTTCTTGCTGGTGCAGCAGTTTGGCGGTGTGCCGCTGGTAACCGAGAGGTTCAGCGAGCCGGTAGCTGCCTTTCCTCGAAATACTGCCGAGGAGGTTTATACTTTTATTGTCAATCAGATGAACGAGGCGCTGGAACTGGTCCCGGAAACATCGTCAGAGTTTGGTCGGGTAACCAAGCGCGCCGTGCGCCATTACTTGGCTAAAGTGCACCTGACCCGTGGCTACGAAAGCTTTGCTGCCCCCGACGATTTTGCCAAGGCAGCCCAGTTTGCCGATGCTGCCATTGATGGTCAGTTGCTGACGCAATCTTTCGAACAAGTGTTTTTCCCGGGTAACGAGCGTAATCCAGAAATACTGTTTTCGATTCAGTACGATGCCGGTTCTGTAGCTAACCCACAGAGCACGGGCAACAGCCAAAACTATTGGTACGGACCCTATATGGGTGGCCAGGGTGCAGCGCAAGGTTATCCGCAGCGTGCGTACCGCCTGGTGCCAACCATGTATACCTTCGATGTGTTTACAGAAAACGATGCACGGTTTGATGCCACTTTTATGATAGAGTACTACCAACGCTACTACGACTATTATGATAAAAGCACAGAGCGCAACACATTAAACGTACGCTTTTATTATGCACCAAAATGGGCTAACTCTCCTGAAGCCATTGCCGCCTGGAAGGCAGCAAACCCTGACCGACGCAATGACGCACAAGTTATACCTTATTCTGCTGCCTGGGAAGCCAATAACAGCACGGCCCTCGACAATGCTACACCAGCCATTAAAAAATTTGATGATCCCCGTTCCGTTTTTGGTGGAGCTACCAGTACCCGCGACATATTTTTGGCGCGGCTCGCCGAAACTTACCTTATCGCAGCAGAAGCTTACTTTAAGTTAGGCGATAACGGAACAGCTGCAACTCGCATAAACGAGGTCAGAAGAAGAGCCGCAAAACCAGGAGCTGAAGAAGCCATGCGCATTACAGCTGCTGACGTAACCATTGCCTTTATTTTGGACGAGAGAGCACGTGAGTTGGCTGGTGAGTATCATCGTTGGTTCGACCTGAAGCGTACTGGTACACTCATGGAGCGTACTCGCGAGTACAACAGAGATATCAGAAACTGGTATAACCGCGGATTTGATCCGTTCCAAGGTCAAGATGGAGCGTATAAAATATTACGCCCAATCCCTGCAAGAGCACTTCTTCTGAACGATGCGGAGTTCCCTCAGAACCCAGGATATTAATCTTTTGCTAAAACAGATGTTTTAACCACCACCGCACATAGGGTGCACTTTATGTCAAAAGGAACAGACCGGAAAATTCCGGCCTGTTCCTTTTTGTACCAAAACCTCATCCATCATTTATTCCCTGTTTCCATTTGTCATTGTTTTAGAATCTAGCTGGAAGTGGGTGCAATAGGAGCAGTAGCCTACTTTGATTAGTTGCTGATTTAATCATGAAAGATGCTTAGTTTAAAAAGTTTTTCTACTGATAGAGTAGCGACAGGTGTGCTATTATAAAAAGCTACCTCTCCCTTAATATAATCCGAAACAGCTTTTCTGAAGTGGAATTAGAAAGGTGTAAAGTCTATTGCCCTAAACCTGTATTTTAGCTCAGGAAGGCTGGTTTCATTAGAATAATTCAGCGTAGCCGCGACGTTTTGTGTGGGTTTGGTTTACGGTTTGAAATTTATGGATACTTTCACCTGCTGGGAGGTAACGCCTCCGTTACTGGTGGCTGGTTGCCAGTCAGGCCCTTCTACTATTAGCCGGATAGCCTCTGCATCGCAGGAAGGATGCAGGCTTTCTGTTACCTTTGCGTTTACCACCTTTCCTGTAGGGTTAACAGTAAAGTCTACTCCTACTTTTCCTTTTACTTGTGCGGCCCTGGCATCTTCCGGGTAACGCATGTTCTCTTTTATATATTTGTTAAACGCTCTGGTGCCGCCTACTGGCCGGGGTGCTTTTGTAACAGGAGCTTTTCCGTAGCCAGTTATAACTACCTCATTCAGGGCGTTGGCACTCGGAAAGAGGTGCACTTCCACTGTGCCGGCTGTAGCATCTAAGGTTGTCTCAGTTGGCGCATAGCCGATGTAGTTAAAGGCAAGGGTGCGAGTAACTGTGGGAGCCGCGAGCGTAAAGTTACCCTCCAAATCGGTTACTGTGCTTGTTTGCGTGCCCTTCAGGGTAACCGTTACGCCTGGTAATCCGTCGCCGTTTTCAGATAAGACCTTGCCGCTAATATTGTTGCTGCTGGTTGCTTTTGGCAGCTCTTGCTCTTTTGCCTGTGCCTTATTGGCATTGGCTGGTGCAGCTGTTCCTTCGGCTTGTTCCAAATTACCGTTGTCGTAGCCGAGGCCTGCCTCTGGCGCTGTAGTAGGTTCTAACTTTTTAGGCGCAGGTGTTTGTAAAGGAGCGGCCAGAGGTGGGTTTTGATGTAAAGCAGCATTTGAGCCAGGTGCGGCAGCTGGTGCAGGTTGTTGCTGTATGGCTGGTTCTGGCCCGATAGCTTCCTCCCAGATTGCCTCAGGGCTGGTAGCAGCAATGGCGGGAGCAACCTCTGTTGGTTCGATCGCTTGTGTTACGGCAGCAGGCCTCTCTTTTGCTAATTGGGTATAGTGGTAATACACTACCAGCGCCAGGGAGCAGAGCAGGGCCACAATGGCAGCAGCGGCACGCCAGTCGAGCAGGGGCATGGCAGGCAGCCGACGTTTCTTTTTAGGTTGCTTCAGGTTATGGAGCCTGAAATGAATAGACTGCACTGCCTTTTGGGTAGAGGAGCGGTCGGCCAGTACCATGCCTTCCACCACATCGGTACAGATTTCGCAGGAAAAAACATGCCGCTCCACCTCCTGGCTGGTAGCCTCCGGCAGCATACCCTCCTGGTATTGGCGCAACTCCTCCAGTGAGGGGTGCTCCTCCGTTCCCCAGATTAGTTGGCTGTTATGGCTGCTCATGATGGTTTTCCAGGTATATTTTCAGGTTTCTTCTGCCGTTTTGTATGTAGCTTTTCACTTTTGGTAATTCACATCCTGTTATGGCGGCAATTTCTTTATAGCTCTTCTGCTGCAAGTAAAACAATTCCAGGCAGATCTTTTGTTCAGGGGGTAACTTGGTGAGGCCTTTTTCCAGAAGCTGCAAGGTTACTTCCTGCTGGTCTTCTTCCAATAGATGCAGTAAAGCAGTGGATTCCATAAGAATAGCAATTTTATCGTCGACTGGTACCTGTTTAGTGTTGCGGCTCCGGAGTAGAACAAGGCAATGGTTACGGGTGGTTACGTGCAGCCAGCTCTTAAAATTACTTATCTCGTGCTTTTTTAACAATTCAAGCAGCCTTTCGAACACCTGCATGGTAGCGTCCTTGCTGTCTTCCTCGTCTTTCAGGTATTTCAGGCATACCAGGTAAACCATTTCGGTGTAGCGCTCAAACAATTCTCCCATAGCCTGCATGTCGCTGGTTTTCTGGTACTTGTGTACCAGCTCCAGGTCGCTCGGGGGCGTAGGTTTAGAGAAGAGTTTTAGAAACATGGGGCTTTGGGTTGTCGCTTATGCTCTTGCACTGGTTCTCAGGCAAAAGCTATAGTAAGATTGTACGTTTTTTTCTGAAAGAAGCGGCAGCACTGCCAGTAAACCTGCCCTAACCTAATCAAAAATTTCCAGAAGAAAAATCCTGTATTCTAAGGAACACTAGTGTTGCTGCAACCTTTTACAAATCACTTATAATGAAGTCTTCGGCAGGTATTTTCATAGAATAGCCGTACTGCTAAACCTATTTATGCTTGGCTGCTCAATGTTTGGGGTCCAGAGATGACAATAAAATATAAATGGTGAATTTAAGATAAGGTACTTTTGCTTGATACGTACTATTCTGGTAAATGGTACTTAGGAGGCCTGCGCCAGCAAGCATGCGCAGTATAAACTAGTGTAGAAGAGTTTATTATTTGTGTTTTTTCAGGGTTATTGGCGTAGAAGTAAAAATTTAATTACGTACATGCAAACTCCAATACCAAGAATAACGCTTGGCTAGATGTAGTATAAAACTATCGGAAAACACTTTTTATGTGAAAAATTATATCCGGTAGTTTCCTTTTTTGAACTACTATTGGCAAGTCAAATTACATTTAAACTGGTACAAGGGCACATTTTATTTCCTGCCAAAGCTTCTGAAAATTGTCTTTCTGGTTGCTATTCTGCAGGAGCCATACAAGGAAGCGATATGGTCGGTAGAAGTTATTACAAAAGCCAAAGAGTTTATAAGTGAGATTTCTTTTGCTACTTAGGAAATTAAATATTTTGTAATGATCTATTATAGAATACTCTTCAGACAAATTGAATTTATTGAAAAATGCTTTTGTATTTCTACTTACGAAAGATTAGTTTTAAAATATAGTCCAATTTAAAATTGGACTATATTTTGATTTCTTTGTTGACTGGTAAGGGCTTTTTATGGGTAATTTATAATAGAATGGAAAGTGTAAGGAATAGTGGGGTATTAGATCGAATAATTGATTTTTCTCTTGATCTGATTTGTGCTATTGATAAAGAAGGGCAAATTTACCAGGTAAATAATATCTGTAAACAAATATTAGGCTATGAGCGGGAGGAACTGGAAGGTAAGACCTTTTTCAGTTTTATTCATCCCCATTATTATGATGCAACTTGCTCTTTCGTAAAAGACGTTTTCAAGAAATCAAAGAAAAGTTATTTCGAGAACTGCTGCCTGAGCAAAGATGGACGGGAAGTGCACCTGCAGTGGTCCATCGTATGGTCTGAGCAGGATGCATTATATTTCTGTATCGGGCGCGACATTACCGAACAAAAACAAATTACTCAACAACTTCGCGAGAGGGAGGAGCTCTACAAATCGTTAATCGAGTATGGGGCAGACATGCTAGGACTCCTCGATGCTAATGGCACGTACTTGTATGTTAGCGGGTCAATTAAAAATATTCTGGGCTATTCTCCAAGCCAATTACTAGGTAAAAGTGCATTAAGTTTTGTTCATCCAGATGACCTAGAAACAGTGCAAAAAGGACTTGCCCAAGCTACCTCAGACACTTATTTTCAGATATCTGAATTTCGTTTTAAAGCTGCAGACGGGCAGTGGCGATGGATCGAAACAAAAGCGACTAACCGGATAGACAATCCGGCTATCAAAGGTATTGCTATTAGCTCGCGCGACATAACTGAACAAAGGCTGAATCGATTGCAACTTCAAGAGAGCGAGCAACGCTTCCGATCATTGTTTGAGAATAACCCGAATCTAATATATTACCAGAATCGGGAAGGTAAAATACTTGATGCTAACCCAGCCTTTTTTTCTACTTTTGGTGTAAATAAAGATGCCATTATAGGGCATTCTTTATTCAAGTTTTTGCCGCCAGATACTAAAAAGTATTCTTATCAAAAGCACCTGGAAGCATTTGAAGGAAAGCTAATTTGCTACGACCTCGAAACTTTAATATTAGGTTTTGAGCAAGAAGGCACACGAAATTTAAATATCACCAAAGTTCCTGTTATTATAGAGGGTACAGTAGTTGGGGTCTATACCATCTTAAAAGACACAACCGAAATTATTCAGTCGCAGAAAACAATTCAGCAGCAGGCTAAAAAGCTGAATACGATCTTCGAAAGTATAACAAATGCGTTTTTTGTACTAGACAAAAACAGGGGGTTCAACTATATTAACAAAGAGGCAGAGCGACTACTCCAAATCACCAGGAACGATTGTTTAGGTAAAGACATTCTTGAAATTTTTAAGGAGGAAGAGGAAGGCGATTTTATAACTCATTACCAACACGCCATAACAACAGGTGAAACAGTAAATTATAAAGCTTTTATTAAACACCCAGGCCTTTGGATAGAAGTTGCCATGTATCCGTCTGAAGAAGGAGTTTCGGTTTACTTTGCTGATATTACGGATAGGGTAAAGACAGAGCAGGAACTTGTTAAACTATCGTTGGTGGCTAGCAAGATTACAAATGGCGTAAATATTATGGATGCCACCGGCCACATTGAATGGGTAAACGATGGCTTTTCAGTGCTTACAGGGTACACATTGGAAGAAGTTGTTGGTAAAACTCCTGGTGAGTTTTTATATGGCCCGGAAACCAATCTCGAAACCGTAAGCTATATTAGGGAGCACTTGAGTAAAGGCATGGCTGTTTCTGCAGAGATGCTGGATTACCGTAAATCAGGTGAAAAAATTTGGCTGGCAGTCAACATTACCCCAATTTTGGACACAAGCGGAAAGGTAGACAGGTTTATAAGTATTTTAACTGATATTACTGCAAAAAAAGAGACGGAGCAGGAGCTAAAGCAACTTTCGTTAGTAGCCAATAAAGTCTCTAATGGCGTTACTATTATGGATGCCAATGGCTGCATAGAATGGGTAAACGATGGCTTTACCACTATAACAGGCTATAGTAAGATGGAAGTTCTGGGGCGAAGACCAGAGGAGATTGTGCATGGTCCGGACACTGACGAAAATGCGGTTCGCCTGATAAGGGACCAATTAAGTAAGGCCTTACCTGTATCTGTAGAAATGTATGATTACCAGAAATCAGGCGGTAGAATTTGGGTGGCCGTAGATATTACCCCCGTTTTAGATGATGCTGGCAAGATTATAAATATTATCAGCATCCAAACTGATATTACTGAAAGAATCAAATTTAGAGAGGAGTTGAAGAAACTCTCATTGGTGGCCAGCAAAACTACGAATAGTGTCATTATTATGGATGCCTATTGCCGTATAGAGTGGGTAAACGAGGCCTTTTGTAAGTTTTCTGGCTACCAGCTGGAAGATGTGATGGGGCAGGTGCCTGGTGAACTTCTTGTTGGCCCCGAATCCGATATAGAGCAATTACAGGAACTGGCAAATAAGTTAAGAAGGGGCTTGCCAGTGTCTATGGAGATGTTGAACTACATTAAGACTGGAGAGAAGAAATGGGTTCTGGTAGAAATTACACCTGTTAAAGACAATAAGGGGACTGTCCTTAAGTTTATTGCCATCCAGACAGATATAACAGAGCGGAAGCAGGCAGAAGTACAGCAAATTAAAATGACGCAGGACCTCTACAAGCAGAACCGGGACCTGCAGCAGTTTACTTACATTGTATCGCATAACCTTCGGGCGCCAGTCGCTAATGCGATTGGCCTTTCAAACCTGATGACAAGAGTTGATAAGCATGATAAAGCCTTCGACAAAGCCTTGCTTAACTTAAAGAACAGTATCACAAAACTAGATTGTACTTTAAAAGATGTGAATACTATTCTGACAGTACGAAACAGTAAACCAGAGTCTGCTCTGCTAAACATAAAGGAGGTATGCCAACAGGCAGAGGACGCACTGCAAGACCAACTTATAGCTTGTGACGGAACAGTCCATTATGAATTTGATGGAAGTCTTTTTATTCAGGCAGATAAAGCGTATCTATACAGCATCTTTTACAACCTGCTCTCCAATGCCATTAAATACCGGTCGGCGGCTCGAGTATTGGAAGTAGTGGTTTCTTGCTGGACTACTCCAGAAAATACAATAAGTATTTCTGTTTCTGACAACGGATTGGGAATGGAGATGCAAAAAGTAGGTAAAGAAATATTTAAGCTCTACAGCCGGTTTCATCCTGAAATAACCGGCCGTGGCATTGGGCTGTTTTTAGTAAAATCGCATGTTGAAGCGATGGGAGGCAGCATAAAAGTAGAAAGTGAACTTAACGTAGGCACTAAATTTATAATTAATTTAATCTAATACCACATGCATGTTTTTGTTATTGATGATGACGAGATAAGCACTTTTCTGGCTGAGCAGGTTTTGTTGGAGGAGGACGAAACTACCTCTATCTCTACTTTTGCATCGGCTGCAGATGCCCTTGAGTTATTAACAAAGCAAGCCCAGGCAGATGTGCCAGAGATGGTGCTGCTCGATCTGCACATGCCCGAAATGAGCGGATGGGAGTTTTTGAATGCACTAAAACCCTATGAGCAATATCTTTATGGCAGGTGTCATATTTATATCTTAAGCTCCTCGCTCGATCAGGAGGATGAAATAAAAGCCAGTAATTACACCTTAGTAAGTGGGTTTTTGCAAAAACCTATCGATCCTGAAACGCTGCAGGTATTATTTTCTCAACTAAAGAACAATTCCAACTTCTAGTTTCAGTTATTGCAGCACTTGCTTGCTAGTAGGTGCTGCAGCAACTTTGGTTATAGGGTGTTTTTCTGTTGTTCTCTGGCTTTCTGCTGCCCTGCCGGTGTTTTAACTGTAATGTTGGGTTTAGGTGGCCAGGCCATGCCGTGGCCCAGAAAGTAACTGGTGTGCGGCGGCTGGTTGTAACCTACATTCTGCCAGGCAATGCTCAGGCGGTACTGCGGGTCGTGCATAAGCGTATAGAGCTTGTGTTCTGTAGGAATGGTAGTGGTAAAAATGCGCAGTTCTTTGCTATCTTCTGTCCGGAACATCACTTCTTCGCGCCAGTCGCCCAAAATGTCGGCGCTGAGGGCAGGAGTGGCTTTGGTGCCGTTGTTGGAGCTGCAGCCTTCAGCAGTGAAGAGCCGCACGGCTTCTTCTTTTTCATAATCCCACTTGTCAATATAATTGCGGTCCAGGATCTCGCGGAGCAGATCGCCATCCCACCAGATTCCGAAATTAACAGAAGTAGGTGCTTTGCTGATGCGCTCGCCTTTTACGTTGTACAAGCCTCCGCTGCCGTTCCACCAGAACTCCGCACCGGGGTTGCGTGGGTCTAGGTCGGCAGCCATGCCACGACCTACGTCTCTTTTCTCTTCACCACCCCAGATCAGTTCGCCGGTGCGGGCATTAAACAGCGCCACACCATACCCTTCGGCTGCAAGACCTTCTTCTGTTTCAATCTCGTGCACGCCCCACACCAGTTGGTCGGAGTTAGCTGGGTCGAAGCGGCTCACGTGCAGGGCATCGCCGTGGCGGAGGCCAGTGGAATAAATGCCTTTTCCGTTGTCGTCTACGGCCATGGCACCGTACACAATTTCGTCTTTGCCGTCACCGTCTATGTCATTCACGCTCAGGCTGTGATTGCCTTGGCCGGAGAAGGGGTTTTTGCTGTTTTCAGAGTCGAATACCCAGCGGGAGGAGAGTTTGCCATTGCGCCAGTCCCAGGCAGCTATGACGCTTCGGCCATAGTAGCCACGGCACATGAGCACACTAGGAAGCTTCCCGTCGAGGTAAGCGGCACCGGCCAGAAAGCGGTCAGAACGGTTGCCATTACAGTCGTTGCCGCCATTGCCGCCTACACCACCCCAGCCACAGAGGTCGCCCCGGCCCACCAGGTAATCGGCCGTAGCCAAGGCTTCTCCAGTCTCACCACTGAACACGGTGAAAAATTCCGGGCCTTGCAGAATCTTGCCATCGGCATCGCGCCAGTCTTTGGAGGCGTCACCAATAATCTTGCCTTTGCCATCTTTGGTGCCATCTGCTGTTTTGCAGGCAAACTCTGCTTTGCCATCGCCGTCCATGTCGATCACAATAAACTGGGTATAGTGTGCGCCTTCGCGTATGTTTTTGCCAAGGTTTATTTCCCATAGGAGCGTGCCATCTAACTTGTAGGCATGAAAAATGGGCTCATCGGTAAAGCCTTTGGAAGGGGTGTCGCGGCTGCGACCAGTCATATGAATGATGATCTCATACTCGCCATCACCGTCCAGGTCGCCAACAGAGGCATCGTTGGCGGAATAGCCTTGTGGTGTTTGTAGTGGAATGCTTAGATAGTTTTGCTCCCACACGCTGGCTGTTTCTGAGGCTGCTAGTTCTTTGCCTTGCAACACAGGTTTTACAAAATAGCTGGTCTCCTTTATAAGGTCGGCTTTGGTGTCTACAAAGTTGGTGCTGTTGGTAAGGGGTTGTTTATTTAATTTTACAGCTTTTTTGTTGCCACTTTTCCGGTAGAGGTTAAAGGCTGTTTCTTCAGGCTCTGTTCCAAGCAAACGCCAACCAACATAAACGGTGTTATCAGAGTTCTTTACAGCTACCATGCCTCTGTCCAGGTATTCCATTTGCCTTTGGCTCAGAGTAGTGCCGGCAAACAGGCAACAGAAGAGGAGGGTCATGGAAAGCGTTTTGAGTTGGGCCATGCGTAGCGGTTTTACTATTCGTAATTAAGTTTGGCGTGTGCTGGAATGTCAAGGCTCCTTAAATAAATAGCCAAGTGTGCTTCACAAATTATTCTAATAAAAAAGGTCTTCCGGAGGCTCTCTTGGATTTTAAAGACATAGGGCAACAGATATAACTCTTATTGAATACATCAGGAAAGGCAGGAATAAAAGACCCGCAGGATATTTTTAGGAGCCAGGCAATGAAGAAATTTTCATCCTCTCATTCACACCATCCTCCCTATTGCTGTAACCAATTCTGCTAATGAAACTGGCCTTCCGAAGACTTTTAGCCTAATTTATGGTCAAGGGTTTTCGGAAGGCTTTTGTCTCTGGCTATTTAGCTGCCGATGAAAACTGCACCGAGCTATCGTTCATCTCAAATTTGTTGCCTTTAAGCAAGTTGATCATTTCGGCACCGGCAAGCAGTACCGGGCCGTAGCCGTGGGCGGCGTATACGTTAATGGGGCGGTAATAATAAAACGCCGGATCAAAGCCCATGCCTGTGCCTACACACGTGCCTTCTACCTGGCCCTTGTCATTAACTTTGGTCGAAACGGCATTCCAGGCGAGTAATACCATGGGACCATACGCTTGTTTGTCGAGCCAGCCCTGGTTAATGGCGCGGGCAATGGCATAAGCATAAATAGCCGTAGCAGATGTTTCGAGGTAGGAGTCGTTACGGTCTATTAACTGATGCCAGAAGCCTTCGCCCGACTGATACATGGCAAGACCCTTTACATGTGCCCGCAGTTGCTCCAGCACTTTCTGGTAACCGGCATGCTCCTTCGGCAGCACATCAAGAAGCTCCACCAAGGTCATAACGGCCCAGCCATTGGCACGCGCCCAGTGGAACTGCGGGTGCGGCTCCATGCCCTGCACCCAACCGTGCATGTATAGTCCTTTCTCCTTGTTGAACATGCGCTCTGAATACTGCAGCACCTGCTTCACGGCATCGTCGTAGTAGCGGTTGTCGTTGGTGAGCTTGCCCATTTGCGCCAGGGCCGGCACACTCATAAACAAGTCGTCGAGCCAGAGCGTGTTAGGCAGCGGACGGTTACGTGCCAGCGTGCCATCTGGCAACCTGAACTCTTTGGTGCTGATGTAGTTCATGTAATTATCGATGATCGGGCGCAGGTTTGCTTTGGTAGCGCCACTACGCGTAGCCTTGATCATAGCGGCAGCCATGGCTCCGGCATCGTCGAGGGCGTGTGGGGCCAGCATCTGCCGGAGCGGCCCTTTGGCCGCGGGATTTTTCTTTAGCTCATTTTGGTAAAAGGGAGCAGCATCGGCCAGGAAATTCAGACGTTGAGCGGTGTAATTGGTGTAGCGTTTGTCGCCGGTTGCCTCTCCGGCCAGCAACATACCGGCGTAGGTTACACCCCACTCGTAGCTGGTAAGCCTGAAATCGCCCTGCTCCAGCGTCGACTCGTTGTTCAGTTTTTTCAGGTCGGTAACGGCTTTGCCGTTTTTATCGAGCATGCGGTAAGGCGTGGTGGCATCGAGGTAGCCATGTACACGCTGCAGCACTTTGGCAATATCCTCTACCGTGGTGGTGCCATAGGGTGTTACGTAGTCGGGCTGCATGGCATGTAGCGGTGTGTTGGTATCAGTGGTCTTAGTTTGGGCTGTTGCCACCTGGAAAGCGCCTGTGGCTAAAGCCAGAGCCAGCAGTGTTGTTTTTAGTTTTTTGCTATTACCTCTGAAGCAGGCAGCAGTGTTGTTATTATTCATTTTAGCAGAACTGAAATTTCAATTTTATGATAGCGGAAAAGTGTTTTTGCAATTTGAGTGGAGGTCCTGGACGCGAACGATTATTCATCATTCAGCATTCCGGTTTATGATTGCCGGGCCCTGTTGTACTTGCAGCTTCAGGCCGGATGTATCGAGCTGCACCACATGTTCCAGGGTAAGCCCTTTCTCAGCTTTTATATCACAGTCTTTAAAAGTAACTCCCTGGATAGGGCTTTCTGGCAGACCGCGAATATCGCCAACGGTGCGGGCATTGCCGGTAATGCCAATAAGTTGCACATTTCGAACAACAGGTAGCACCTCGGCAGGAGGTTTAATGGGAGGCACCATACGCCAGGCCATGTTGAACTCCAAGGCTTTGCGTGTACCCCGCACTTCAATGTTTCGGAACGTAATATTCTCCACCACACCGCCTCGGCTAGGCTGCGATTTGAAGCGGATAGGTGCCCAGTTGTCTGCTTCGGCTACACAATTACGAACCTCCACATTGCGGATGCCTCCGGATGTCTCGCTGCCCATGGCCACACCTCCGTGCCCATAGCCAAAGCGGGTATTTTCTATCAGGATGTCTTCGCTGGGTCGGTTTACCCGCAGCCCGTCTTCATCCTTACCCGATTTTATAGAGATGCAGTCGTCATTTACATCTATGTCGCAGCCGCTCACGCGCACATTTCTGCTCGAATCTATGTCTATGCCATCGGAGCTGGGAATGTTATGCGCCGCCCGGATGGTCAGGTTTTCGATCGCTACATTTTCGGAGTACAGGATGTGCAGGCCCCAGACCGCCTGGTTGCGCAGGTTCAGGTCTGCAATACGTACATGGCTGCAGTTCTGGAAGCTGATGAGCCGGGGCCGACCGAACCATCGCCTGTTATTCGTGCCGGGGTTGCTGCTCTGCTGCTCGCGTTGCTGCCGGAACTGCTCCACCCATTCTACTCCGGAGCCATCTATGGTGCCGGTGCCCGTAAGGCTCACATGGCTCAGGTTTTCGAAATTCACCAGGGCCGATGTAAATAGTTTTTCTTCTCCTTCCCAGCGCGTTTGCACCTGCGGGTAATCATCCTGGTTGGTCGTGCCTTTCAGCACCCCCTCCGCCTCCACATGAAGGCTGACGCCATTCTTTAAGAAAATGGCTCCGGTTAGAAAGGTGCCTGCCGGAACCACAACTACACCACCTCCTTTAGCCGCACATTGGTCTATAGCGGTTTGAATAGCCTGCGTATTCAGGGATGTTCCATCGCCAATAGCCCCAAACTTTGTAATTAGAAAGCGTTCTTCTTTTGCTCTTGAAGCAGTACAAGCCACCTGTTGGAGGAGTAGCAGATAAAGCAGGAGCAACAGCACCTGCTTTTGATTAAAACCAGAATGGCGCACTCTTAACGGAATGCGCGCAAATGCTAGCCTACTGAAAGCAAAAAGCTCTTGTTTAAAGCATTGAACGAACGTTTGTTTCATAGAAGGCTGCATGTAACTGCTACTGCGTAGTTTTTGCTATGGTTCTTGATTTTCTAAAGCTATAAATTATTTGCTGATATTCTATCCTGCGCTGTCCGGTATTGTTAGGTGCTACCAGTGAAGGATGAGGCGAAAGGTAAGGAATGAATTTCGTTTAAAGAAGGGTTTAGATACTAGATGTTAGATGTTAGATGATAAACTTTTCGTCTGAATCAGAATCTAAAGGAGGATCATTTAAATTATTCGCTCAAACCTTTCAGTTCGCTCTAGATTAATTAATCACTAGACAATTAGCAATCAGATTATTCTAATGAAAATAGCCTTCCAGAGGTGATCTGGCATTAGTAAGGGCCAGGGTTGATGGCTTATTAATTTGAGTAATTTATATTTTAGAGTATAGCTATACTTTGATAAAGCCACTTATTATCACTACTGCGAGTTTAGGTGCAGCTCTAACTTATAACAATTATAATATTTCAAGGCAGTGGAGCCTCTGTTAATCTATTTACAAGTTATTTCAATTAGCAGCAGGATTTGATGTAAAAAGAAAGGCTGCACCAAAAAGCAGCCTTTCTTTTTACATCAAATCAGTTTGGAATTTTTACTTTTCCAGAGTTATAAATAAAATTTCTGATTAGGCGAAGCCTTAAAACAGCTCATCTTTTACTGGTCGGCTGAACTGCTCCGGAGCGGCATCGTCTGTTTTCGGAAGGCCAAAGTAGAAATAAAGTGTTCTTTTAATTGGTCCTTTTACGTGATTTGCCTCGCCTGTAGGCCCCAGATTGTGGGTGTTGGCGCTGATGTTCAGAGCTAGTTTGGTGCCCAGGGCCGGAATATTATCGAGGAAAGAAATGTTGCCTACCGGCAGCTCAGGGTACGGTTTTACACCGGACAAACCGTAGAAATCAAAGCGGCGCACAAACAAATCTTTTTCTTTGCTTGCCACTAAAAACTTGCCCTGCACGGTGTTGAACTCCATCCAGGTAACGTCAGCAAAGTAGCCTTTAAATTCAGGGTAGTTCCAGGGGGCGCTGCCGGTATGGGTGTCGTTGTAATAGTTTTCCCATACGTTGTGTGTCACGCCTTGCAGCCTGTTTTTCCAGACACGGTAGGGGCCTTTCCCCAGCCATTTGGCACCAATCACAAAGTTTTCGGGGTAAGTGAAGCTGATGCCGGTGAAAGGGTAATCGCCGTTCAGGCTGTACTCATAATCGAGGCTGAGCCAGCCGCTGCCGTGCATTTTCCAGCGGGCATATTTCATGTCGCCGGTATAGTTTACTTCCACCACATGGCCATCGCCGTCTTTGTAGTGCTTTACGTTGGCTACAGTTGCTTTGCCAGCTACCATCACAGGTCCATCTCTAAAGAAAAGGCCTGCACTTTTATCGTTGGCTAACTCTGCAATGGTGCCATTTTTCTTGTTGAATTTTACTGCTATCTCGCCGCCCTTCAGGGTAATGGTAGAGTCTGTCTCGGTTACGATTACTGCATTCTTGTCGTTCAGTTCTACAATGCCAGCAAGCATGGCTTCGTTGGTTCTTACGTTCCAGCTCCAGGTGTAGATCAGTTCTTTGGCCGGGTCGTAAGCCGATAACATCAGCAGGTCGTAGTCTTTCCAGTCGGCGGGCAAATTGAGTTTCAGGTTGCCTTTGGCTACCGGTGCAATGGCTGGTCCGGCTCCTGTGCCTTTCTTTTTGGTGATGTAGCCGGTAAACTGGTCACCGGGCTTGCGGTAATCGGCCAGCTCCCACTGAAAGGTGCATTGGTTCAGGTTGGTGAAGTGGAAGCGGTTCTCTACGGCAATCTCTCCGTTAAAATTGCTGGGGAGTTCTTTTAAATTGATTTTAACCGGTGAAAAAACTTCTCTTATGGCCCAGAAGCTGCCTTCTTTCTGACGGTGCGGGCCTACCACGCCATCCGGTGCATTTACTTTGTTCACGTCTATGTAGCCATCCAGGTCGGTACGTACAAGTCCTTCATCTACCAGGGCCCACAAGAAACCACCAGCTCCGAGCTTGCTGTTCCAGTGCAGTTCCCAGAAATCGTGGAGGGAAGTGCCGCCGCCGCCATCATCCTGTGAGTGCAGGAACTCGGTAGGCATATAAATATTAGGGCCTTCAAGGAGACTTTTGGTGCTGTAGTAGTCTTCGTAGTGGTTGCAGTCTATGCCGTTAATTTCGTTGCCCGGGCGGTGGTGCGCATGAATAACGGGACGGTTGGAGTGGTCATAGAGGGCGTAGTCGTCTACCAGTTCTTTGTTGTGTCCGCCCTCGTTACCGTTGCTCCACAATATAATGGAAGGATGATTGGCATCGCGGATCACCATCTCTTTCACCAGTTGTGTGCCTACTTTGGTGTTGTAAGCGTTCTGCCAGCCAGCCAGCTCATCGAGCACGTAGAGGCCCAGCGAGTCGCAGATTTCCAGAAAAGCTTTATCAGGAGGATAGTGGGAGCAGCGCACGGCGTTCATATTCATTTCCTTCATCAGCTTCACGTCCAGCAGGTCTATCTCTCGGTTCACTGAGCGGCCCGTCTCCGGCCACCACACATGGCGGTTGATGCCTTTCATTTTAATTTTGGTGCCGTTAACATAAATGCCGTCTGCTTCCCTGATCTCGATGGTCCGGAAACCGAACTTGTCTGTGGTTTGCGAAACGGTTTTTCTTCCTGATACGATAGAGGTGCGAATGCTGTAGAGGTTGGGGGTTTCAGAGGTCCACAGCAGCGGGTTGACAACCTGCGTTTTCAGGTTCACAAGCGTATCTGTCTGTGCAAACGCTTTGCGGGTAGTGGAGATTACTTTGCCGCTGGCATCCATAATTTCGGCCAGTACCTCGTGCTTCGCCTGCGGATTTTTCAGGTACACGTTCATCGAGAAAGATCCATCGGATTTGGCATCCACGGCAGTCCAGTCGATGTGCTGCTTTGGCTGTGCCTCCAGGTAAACCGGCCGGAAAATGCCGCCAAAGATCCAGTAATCGGCCAGGCGCTCAGCGCTGTTCACCGAAGGGTCGGCCGACATTTTGCTCACCGTTACTTCCAGCAGGTTGTCCTTTCCAATCTCCAGCTTATCGCTGATGTTGTACTTAAAGCGGTAGAAGGAGCCCTGATGAATGGGGCCGGCCGGCTTGCCGTTTATCTTCACCTCGGTATCGGTCATGGAGCCTTCAAACACGATATAGATTTCCTTGTTCTTCCAGCCTGTCGGTACCTGAAAGGTGTGTTTGTACATACCTTTCTCATCGGCAAACCGGAAGTTCTTGCCATAGGTCACGTAGTCGCGGCCGTAGTTGTACGAGCCGAAGCCCTGCTGCTCCCAGTGCGACGGCACCTGAATGGTACTCCAGACACCGCTGTTGCGCCCACCGGTACAGAAAAAATCCCAGGAAACGGTGTTGTTGTTATCGGTTCCGGAAAGATATTTCACCTGCCGTTGCGGTGAATCTTTAGCGAAGGCCGTAGTGGTGCAGATGAGGAGGAGGCAAAGGAAAAGCAGTTGTTTAATGGACATGAGCAGAAAAGGATTAGGCTTGTTTTTCATGTTAACAGGTTTACTGACCTCGCGAGAGGGGCAGCAATAGTTGGTTAAAGCTAACACGAAAAGCAAACGGAACTGTCCTGCGGTATCCGGCAAAGGAGAGATTAGAGATATTTACAGAAGCTTTGAAACAGGAGGTTTAGTGATAGCTCTTACTTGAAGCAACTCTTCTGGAACAGGAATCACTCCCGTAAGTTGCCTGTGATGTCGGTATAATGACTAGAAGGAAACATGAAAAACAGGGGATAAAGCAGATTAGAAAAGTAGCTTACTGCTTTAAGTTGATACTACATACTCTTGCTGTAGCATCTGCAGGTGTGGCAGGCCATGACTGGATGTAGGAAGGGTGGGTGCGGGTGAACAGCCATATGCATGCTAATGTCGTTTTTATGGTAGATGTTTATAAAACAAAAGCCGAATCCTGTTTTTAAAGATTCGGCTTTTGTGTCTGAGTTATCAGTCTCTTATTTCTGAACAATAACTTTTACAGTCTGCACCTTAGTGCCACTGCTCAGGCGGACCAGGTAAAGCCCCTTGTTCAGACTTTCTGCCCTCACCTCGTGTTCGTAGCGTTGGTTAGCCTCTGCGGCGCCAGCAGCTACCTGCTTTACGAGCGCTCCTTTCAGGTCATAAAGCTCCAAACTGTAGTCCGTGCTCTGCTCAAACGCAAAACCTAGTGTTGTACGATCAGTGAAGGCGGTGGGGTAAGCCTGAAGCGGCTGGGGGTTAGGTCCATACTCCATGGTAGGTAACGTATTCTTTTTGTCTCTCTTCATGTTCGGCACGTGAATGGCTATGTTGCCCCCTCCGATAGTCTGACAAGGCTTTGCGTTATAATCCGGACCTGACGAGCTGCAGCTGGCCTGGTTGTCATAAATAATAGCACCCGGACTACTATTAGCCGCAATCTCCCAAACCAGGATGCGCAGCCGGTCCTGCTCTCTCCCTTTTTTACCTTTGTTAGTGCTGTAATCTCCGTCTGTGGCCGAGATCAGATAGCCGAAGCTGCCAGGGGCGGTGGCGATTCTGCCCGAACCGTCAAGATAGGAGAGCCTGCCCTTGCCTCGAAAGTAGGCGGTGTTTTCAGAGATGACCAACGAGCCGTCTTCTACACTGGTGCTGCGGAAAACGGAGGAGCCATCCTTTAAGAGGAGTAGGAGAGAGCCTTGTGCCACGTCTTCCGTTTCCTTTCTATATTTTGCAGCAAAGGCCCAGTGAGCGCGTCCGCTATTCTTCATAAGTTCATGGTCTGATGCGGTAGGCGACAGAATCCAGCCACCACCTGTTACAAAACCTGCATCGGAGTCGAATACATGCACGAATAGCGCCGTATCCTGGTTCATACAACTTTCTTGTCCGCCATAAGTGACCATTAACCTGTAAATGTCAGGGGTAGCAGGCCAGTCGACGAGGATGGAGGAGCTGCCCTGGCCGGTGAAGGAGGTGTGGGCCTGGCCATCGGAGCCGGTAATGTGCCAGGTAAAACTTGTTGCCCCGGTTGCAGCAAGTGAATAGACGGAAGCTTTCTTTCCAACTGCTTCCGTTGTGTTACCTGTAATGGCGGCTTTTGCTAAAGCTGGGCACTCACTCTGGCTGTACATGATGGTAAGAAAATCATAATCTGATACAATATGCAGACTTTGGCCCGTAATCACCACATTCCCATGGCTGTCCAGTGCCATGTCTACAGCAGAATCGAAAGGACCCTGATTTTGTATGTCCCATATAGGAGTCCCGTCGGAGGCACTGTACTTCACCGTGCTGAATACTCTTTTCTCGCTGGGGTCGATCCAGCTTGAGCCGGTAACGTATACGCCCCCTTGGTTATCCGCGGCAATGGCCGTAGCTATGTCTTGGCTACCGTTTTCTTTATTGAAATGTTGCGCCCAGCGTAAGTCGCCGTTGCTTGCCTCGTAGCGTATGGTAGCGTAGGAAGTAGTGAATCCGTTGAAACTACTGCCTGTCACGTAGACGCCGCCAGTATTGTCTACGCTTAAGGCTCTGGCCTGGCCAGAACTGCTGGTAGCCTCATCATACCGCTGGAGCCAACTTACCTGACCTGTGGTTGCGTCGAAGCGTACAGTAGCGTAGTTATAGGAGAAGTTGCTGCCATAATAAGTACCTGCGGCAAAAACGCCACCTTGCTTATCTACTGCAATGGCTGCAAAGCTGAGGGAGTTGTTATCTCCTAAGTCATGCGTTTGTTCCCAAGTTTGGGCGCCATTGGCCGCATCGTAGCGAACGGTGGCGGATACGCCTGTGACATAAACACCTCCCTGGTTATCTATTGCCATGGCTCTGGGAAGATTATTGCCTCTGGTGCCCTCATAAATCGAAGTCCAGGTTTCGTCACCTGTGGCTGCATCATAACGGATGGTGGCGTATGTTCTGTATCCATACTCTTCGCTAATTACTCTCCAGCTTGAGCCGGTAATATATACACCGCCCTGTTCATCTACCGCTAAATCAGCAGGAAAATCATAATGGTTGCTTTCTCCATTAAATCGTTGTACCCAGCTTTGCTGCCCAGTGGCTGCTTCGTAACGGATGGTAACATAGTCGCTTCCGGTATCCTGACTTTCGCTAAAACCTGTAATGTACACACCGCCCCGATTGTCTACAGCAATGGCTCTTGCCCCGTTGCTGTGGCCAGATTTATATGTCTGCACCCAAAGCTCCTCACCAGTTGGTGAGTATTTTATGGTAACTATGCTGGACCTGCTCATGTCCAGATCATATTCATAGGTGCTGGTGCCGGTTACATAGCTGTTACCTTCAGCATCTACTGTAACGGCAAGAGAGTAATCAGCAATACTGCCAATTACATCATGCCGGCTGGCCCAATTTTGTGTGCCGGTAATCGCATCGTAGCTGACAGTGGCAAAATCAGGGCCGGTATCATTTGATTGACTATAACCCGTAATGATAACTCTGCCTGTGTTTGAGACTGCTATGGCACTCGCCTGATCGTAGCTGTTGGCAGGTCCATTGTAGCGCTGCGCCCAGCTTTCCTGGCCGTTAGATGCCTCGTAGCGAACGGTAACAAAGTCATTGGCGGTGTCAGGAAAGCGGATATCTCCGGTTACAAAAACACCTCCTGTTTGATCTACGGCGACTGCTATGGCACTGGCCAAGTCCGTTCCGTCAACTCCTCCACTGTAGCGTTGTACCCAAGTTTCACTGCCAGTAGCCGCCTCATAGCGAATAGTAGCGTAGTCTGTTACAAAACTTTCGCCTGTTCTTGAAGCTGTACCTGTACCTGTGACAAAGACACCACCTCGGCCATCTACGGCAATGGATTGGACTATATTATTACTGTTGTTCTCTCCGGTATAGTGCATAAGCCAGCTCTCCTTGCCTGTGGCGGCATCGTAACGGATGGTGGCGTAACTGCTTATTGTTGCCACTATAGCTGTCGCCGGTTACATAAACGCCACCTTGATTATCCACGGCAATGGCACTAGCATAAGAATTATTTCCACTGGTGTAGTAACTTACCCATCTCTGGGTGCCGGTGCTGGCCTCATAAGATACGGTGGCATAGCTTGTATTTTCATTATTGTCGCTGCTATACCCGATTACATAAAGGTTGCCAGTGTTATCTACAGCTATAGCAGCAGGAGTGGCTCTGCCATTGGTGGGCTCTTTGTAACGCTGCACCCAGCTCTCCACGCCGGTAGCCGCATCGTAGCGGATGGTGGCAAAGTCGGTAATAACAATGCCGCCAGGAAAGTTGGAACTTGCTCCCGTAACGTAAACCCCGCCCTTGTTATCCACTACAATGTCGCTGGGTTCATCAGAGCCATTAGCTGGCCCATTGTATTGTTGCACCCAACTCTCTTCGCCTGTAGCCGCATCGTAACGGATGGTAACATAATCGTGCTCACCGACAACATACCCGGTATAACCAGTAACATACACGCCGCCGGAATTGTCTACGGTGATGGCTGCAGGCCTGGAAGATTGATCTTGCCTGAACACCTTTGCCCAAAGCTCTTCTCCAGTTGGGGAGTACTTTACGGTTACGATGCTACCTGAAATCACATAGGCAGCTTCTGTACGGTTCGTGGTGCCGGTGATGTAGCTGTTGCCTAGTTCATCTACGGCGATATAACCGGAGAATTCGTTCTGACTCCCTTTACTGTCGTAGCGGCTAACCCATTTTTCAATGGGCTGCTGTGCATAGGCCATCGGGCTGAAAAGGCAAAATAAAAAGCAAAGCAAATAAGGTAAGTTTTTGTTCATAGCTGTGAATTAAAATGTGGTGGCAATAAGGGAAATGACAGATTCTCCTACAGTGTAGGCACAAGGGAATATTGTAAGAGAAATGCAATACAAGTGGGGAATTCGATAAATGTCGGGAGCTTTTTTATGTACGGTTTGTTGTATTTTGTAATTAAAAAACAATAAAAAATAAAGTGTAATGGCTGAAATAAAGTGTAAAGGAAGTTTAAACAAGGGTAATGGAAAAACATGTAATAACAGGTAAAACAGCAGCAAGAGAAGTAGCTTCTGGATAAGTAAATAACAGCCATAGACCTGCTATAGAATAGGAGGGAGCACAGGGAAGTTGGTGCGAGACAGGTATAGTGGTATTGAAGGGAATACCAAGGATAACAAAATTTATTTTGGAGCAGCCACAGGGTAGCAGACATGAGCAGGAGGGCTCGCACTATGGCTAGCTTGCTGAAGTTCCGGCAGTTGCAGCTGTAGTAACGCCACTGCAACTGCCGGAATCAATTTAGTTCCTATTTTTTGGACTCAACAGCATTGTCAGTTCTCGTTCCTGCCTCCAGCGCAGCAGGAGTCAGCAGTACCGGGCCAATTAAGCCTGAAGCACGTGGTTCCCATTTTGCAGCTGTGAAACCACCGTTTTTGTCTCTGTTCTCAGCTCTTCGTGCTGCCATATTTATGTTATAGAATTTTTTCCATTCCATGTTATTTCGGTCCATGTAGGCTACACGATTGGCCATGGAGTTAGAGACGTGCACCTCCAGCATATTTTTCTTTTGCAGCAGCCTATCCGGAATGGTGAGTTGGTAGGTTGGCCCGATGAGGGTGCTGAGTTCTTTGCCATTCAGGATGACGCGCGCGCTTTCCTCTACCTTGCCCAGGTCCAGGAGCCAGGCTTGGGCTTTGCCTTTTGGTTTGGAGAAGGAGAGGGTATAGGAGGCCGTGCCGGAGAAATTTTTGTATTCCTCACCACCAAGTTCTGTCCATGATTTAAGTGTGCTGGTTTTAACTTCTGCTGGTATAGTCGGGCCTCCTTCGGTGAAGCGGATGGTCCAGTTACCGGTTAGTTCCTGCGCTTTACCCGCCGGTTTTGTATAAGTATAAGGAGTGCCTGTGGCAGGAGTGGATCTTGCATCCAGCAAGCAGGACTCGCCCGGAGCCAGTTGCAGGTACACCTCAATTGGTCCATTACCGGATTTGTGAATAGTTGCATATCCTGCTTCCCCGTTCATGGGATTATACAAGGCTACAGAGGTGGCAATTGCTTGCAGCGGGACATAACCATGAAATATTTTTTCGCCCCAGTTGGAGATAAAGTAATAATGGCCCTGTTCGTGCTGCCTGCGCAGGTATTGTAGGCCACTGTCTACCATCTGTTCGCGCTGGAGCCCGGCAAACTGAAGAGCGTCGTGCAGGTTGTTGCTCAGGATAAAACTACCTTTCCCGATAGTTGCTTTACGAATGCCAGCTTGGTCAGAGTTTTGGAAATTGAGTTGCGCCACCAGTTGCTGGTAGGCTGCCTGCCGCTCCTGCAGTTTGCCTAGGCCTGGCACACTGGCTGGCAAGTTTTTATACACTACCACCGTGGCCCCTTCTTTAGCCAGCTTTACCAGTTGCTCAAATGTTTCGAGCGGGATGAGGCGCGCATCCGGAACGACCACTGTTTTGTAGGTGATTCCACCTGTCCTTAAAGCATTCTGCTCTGCCTTTACCTGCAGCAGCTGCCGGTCAGAAATAAAATCGAAGCTATAGCCTTTGGACTGCATTTCGTTGGCGCTAGCCTCTACACCTGTACCTTTAAAACCATGCGACAGCCCGTCGAAGTGCTGCAGCAGGGAGTTGCCGGGGGTGGAGTAGGTATCGTAGATGGGCAGGTAAAGCAGCGCCTCATTGTTTGGTTTGCCTGCCTGCAAAAATGACTGGCTGCGGGCAACATAGGTATTCAGCGCAGCGAAATCGTTCCAGAAGGTGTTATTTGGGTTAAAGTGCACAGCTGCATAAAACAGCCAGCCCGGCCACTCCGCTGCCTGCGGCGAATAGTTGGTGCCATGGTAGAAGGTGTGGTTAATACCGCCCAACAGAAACAAATCCATCGCCTTCTTCACATCCCGCAGCGCCGACAGGAAATGCTCGTTCTCCCAGGTTGCTGATTCGGAAGAACTCAGTTTTTTGCCGGTTACATTAGCCGCTGAGGAGGCAAATTTAATGCGCATAATATCAGTGCCTTCTATTTCGGGGATGTCGGTGGCGGCATAGAGATCGAGGATGTTGCCTGGGGAGCCATGGGCCTGGTTCCGGATAAGTGCGCCATGTTTTTGTGCCCAGGTGTGCCAGTGTTGCGTGTAGTTTTCCAGAATCAGGTCGGAGATGGTTTCGCGGTAATCGCAGAGCACGCGCTGGTTGTTCTCTTCGGTGCTTTTGCCAAAAAGCGCGGGCAGCTGCTGGCGCAGATCGTAGCCACGGCGCTTCCTGAACTCCTCCAGCAGGCGGGGAGTCCAGTTGGCTTCGCCCTGTGCATCGTCTACTTCGTAGGAGTCGTTGAAGAAGGCACGGAGCGAGTTTATGTTTTGGCCTTCAAACGCCTCATCAAAACGCTTCAGGTAATTTTCGGTGGCTTGTTTGGAGAAATGGTCTATTACATCGCCTTCTCCGCCTGGTCCGGCACGCTCTACCATTTTGCCATGCCAGCCCTGGAAAATAGCGTACAGGTTCCAGTTACCGGAGGGCGCTTTCCAATTCAGGTTTCCTTTCTGATCGACCTTTTCTGTCAGGTCCAGCGCCTGGCCTTTGTCGGAGTAGGCCATGAGGGTTTGAAGCGGCAGCAGCTTTGGGAAGCGCACCTGGTCAAAGGCATGCAGCTGCAGGTTAGGATTTTTTACAATCGGCTCCTGCACCTTTTCTATTGCTATTTTCTCACCAACCGTGCGCACGAGCGGCTCCTGCCTATACTGCACCGGCTCTTTCAGACTTTCGCCACCTTTTAGGGTGTAAGTTTTGTGGGCAACATATTTGCAGGCATCCTCCAGGCTCACCCACGGACCGCCAAAGGGCCAGCCCGATGCCTGGGCCATGTCCACGCCCATATCCAGTCGCTCACCCTCCCGCAGGGTATGCTGCAGCATCTGCATCCACTTCGGCGACAGAAAATCGATGAACTCTTTTTCAGCGCCTTTCACTCCATAAATCGGTGTGATCTCTACGCCACCCAAACCAGCCTTTTGGTACTGCTCCATCAGGAGCGTCAGGTCTTTTTCGTTCACGGCAGAGCCCATCCACCACCAACGAGTCCAGGGTTTAGCCTCTTGGGTTATGGTGGGCCATTGGGGAGGAGTTGGTGATTGAGCTAAGGCGGGCGTGCTGCTCAGCAACCATAAAAAAGCAGCGCCAGAACCAATTTTTCGAAGTGCTTTGTGCATGGAGTAACGGGTTAATATATGTTCGAAGCAGGATAAAAGCTGGCCTATTAACCTTGGGGTTAAAAGCTGCTAAAACCCTCCGGAAGGCCTTTTTCATTAGAAGAATTGGTTTGAAAATTAGTTGTTGATTGTAAATATTAAATGGGTTGAATTGTTGTTTTGATAAAGTGGAAGCATGAGCTGCAAAGTATTTGGAAGGGCAAAACCATTAGAATAATTTATTTAATATGCTGATCCAATTGTACCCACTTAATTAATTTTACGGTCATCCCGAGCTTGCCGAGGGAACTATTAAGTACATAACGGTACAAAATAGATTCTTCGGCAATCGAGGGCCCCTACCCCCAGCTCGGAATGACCTAATGATTTACTTACTCTTTGCTATCTCAGCTGCATACACCTGGCTATCGCCTTCAAAATTTGCCCTGAAAATGATCCACTTGCCATCGGGGGAGAAGTGTACGTTGGGCTCGTGTTTGTAGAAGTGGTGCTTCATATTCACCAGCCGCTCCGACTTCAGCCTGTCGCCTTCGGGCCGGAAAAGATAAATCCACATGCCATCTTCTGCTTTGGCTACCTGACCGGGATCTCCGCCATCACCGGCGAACAGTTTTTGGTCGGGCGAGATGTTGAAGTGGATGGACCATTCGTTCCGGTCCATCTCGTATTGTTTTTCTTTGCCGGTGGCTACATCGGCTCCAGTGAGGTAGAACTTCTCGCCTTTTGGCACCTGCTGATCGAACCAGATGGTTTTGCCATCGCGGCTGAAGAATTCGTGACCTGCTATTTCTCCTTCTACAGTGCGTTTGTGCATATTTTTTACCTCGCCGGTTTTCATGTTGTAGGTCCAGATGCGGTCCACCTTGTGCCAGGGGCCTTCGTGGCAGAACATGAGCAGGTCTGGGTCGGTGGGGGAGAACTGAATGTGGCCGAGCCAGGTATTTTCGGAGTGAATTTCTTTCATCTCGCCGGTTTCTATATTTACTGTGAACAAAGTATGCGGGATTTTGGCTTCGAAGATGCGGTTAAAGTAATCGCTCTTTTCCGGGTATTGCCTGTAAATCTCGTCTTTCTCTGGCCCTGCAAAACTTCCGGCTAGCAATGTTTCATTCGCATTCAGGGTGGTGACTCCGGTTCTCATGCCTGCCGGGAACACATACACCAGCCGGGTTTTCTTTGTATCGAGGTGAGTGGCGAACACGCTGTCGTTGGTTTGGTAGATGACCTCTCTGCGTTTTGGCGCTACAATCTCACCAACTTTTTTAGACTTGCTGGTGGTGAGCTGCTCATTCTTCAGGGTTTTTAGGTTGACGGTGTAGAGTTGTTTGGTGCCGGAAGCATCGGTGTTGTAGAAAACCATTTTGTCGCCTTCGTTTTTGAGCTGCTTTACAAACGGGTTGTTATGGAAATAGAAGCTGGAGTTGCTGCCGGGGGCGCTGGAAAGGCGCATCAGCTTATGGCCAGTGTCTTTGTCAATCCATTGCTGGGGCATGGGTTTTTGTGCGCCTGTCTCCAGCTTTTGCTGGGCGGCGGCTGGCAGACTGATGCAAAAGAGCATGGCGGCTGCCGCTATGGTGGCGAATCTGTTCTTCATGAGCGGTATTGTTAGAAGTGATTTTTATTTTGATCAGGGTTTGTTCACCAGGTTCTTGTAATCTGGTTCTATCTGCTGGCGCGCCTGCTCCACGTTTAGGTAGCGCTGCAGGTCGCGGAGGGCCACTACTTTGTAGTTATTATCTTTCAGGTACTGCAGGTATTCTTCAAATAGTTCGGGTGGCGTGGTTACCCAGTCGTGCGCCACATCCGGCACACCGTGTATCGTGAAAACTACAATCTTTCCGCCTTTCGCTTCGCGGATCGCACCCATTACACGTGCTTTGTCGGTGGGGGTATTGCCGGTGGTACTGTAACTAGGGATCAGGTAAGGGTGGTCGGTGGTGGGGTTGTAGGGGCGACTGCCACCGGCACGGGCAAAGAGGTAGCCTCGTTCCTGCAGCGTTTCCAGGGCGCTGGGGTGGGTGCTGTAGCCGGGGTAGGCAAAGGTGGTTGGTTTTGGTATGCCAAGCTCTCTGCATTTGTCCTCGATGTACTGCAGCTCCTCGGCCTGCTTTTCCTTGGCCATTTTTGCAATGTGTGTATGGCTGCGGGTGTGGCTGGCAATTTCAAAGCCCATCTGGTGCAGTTGCTGTATCTGCTCCCAGCTCATGTACTTGGTTTTATCTTCAAAGTCGGGTGGAAATTCACAAATGAAGAAGGTGCCGCCAAAGCCATATTTTTTCAGGAGTGGCGCCACATAAGTAGCATGTGAGGCGGAAGCATCATCGAAAGTGAGTACCACCAGCTTATTAGGCACCTGTTTGCGCATCACCTGGGTGGAGGTGGTGCAGGAGCAGAGGGTTAAAATAGTTGCTGCAACCCAAAGTGTATAAAAGTATCGGAAAGGTTTTTTCATTTCTGAATAGCATCATGCTGGCCAACGTCAGCAGCAAAAGGTATTAATGTTTTATAAACAAACATTCGTAATTTTCAGGAGATGTCCATCCTGTGATATCCTGTAGCTTGATTTAAGTTTTTGGCGTTGCAGAGGCGAGGCTTAAAATCTGTAAAATTGGCTCCGCAAGGGCAGTTTGATTAGAATAATTTGTGCTGGACGCTAGCAAATCAAAAACTATGTATTGGGGCAGGAGACCAGGAAAAGAACACTTTTGGTAGGTGCTCTTAAAGACGCTCCACTGTTGGAGGAAGAAATTATTCTAATCAAACTGCCCTTCCGGAGGCATTTTATAGAGATAAGGCATAAGGCCTTTCAATTTTTTAAAGGTGATGTGGTATAAGCTTAACCTCCGTAGGACCACAAGTAGTCGTTTAATAGGTTCGGGAATATTTCCCATGGCAGATAGTGAATTTTACTTATTAAGAGCCAGGTACTAAAAAGAGGCTGCCCGATAAGTCGGAACAGCCTCTTTGAAATTATAAATCATTTATCATGGAGAACCATTAATAACCTTCGTTCTGCTGGTAGAGTCCTTCTTTTACAGTTAACTGGGTAAACGGAATCGGGTAAATCACAAAGTGGATGTCCATGTTGTTCTGCATTCTATTAAGCTCATCTTCAACCGGAAGCCACGCATCCATCACCTCTTTTACTTTGCCTGTTCGTACCAGGTCGTGCCAGCGCAAGCCTTCGCCTGCAAACTCGCGTCTTCGTTCGTCCAGGAGCATGTCGAGTGTAACATTTGCTGTTGGCGCTAAGCCGGCTCTGGCTCGCACCATGTTCACAATGTCATCTACCTCTTGCTGCGATCCTCCTGGAGCTCCCTGTAAAATGGCTTCGGCCTTCATCATCATTACATCTGTAAACCGGATCAGAGGAAAATTAATGGGCCAGTCGAAACGGTCCAGGATGGTGGCCGTTTCATCCAAGAACTTTCTGTAAAAACCCCGCGTCTCCACAAAGCCGTTCGGGTCTGTAAAACCTCGCTGAACCGTAACGGGCAGGCGTAAGTCATTTGGCTCGTAAGAGTTAATCAGGTTTTTAGATACCTCTCGCATTTCCACCGAGGATTGCGGCAAGGCAATGTTTCCTGATAGGGTGTTGAAATAGGAAGGTGTGCCCATGTAGCCGGGAAGCGTGGTGCCAAGGCCAATTTGACCACTCCTGAATTGGATGTCGAACACAATGTCGGGGTTGTTCTCGTTGTTGTAGGAAAATATGCTGGCGTAGTTGTTCACCCACATAAACGGACCATTGTTGATAACATCGTTGAGCAGCGTGAGTGCCTCCGAGTATTCGTTAACGCCTAAGCCAGGACCTTGTATGCCATAGGTAGGGCCGGAGCGGGTTAAATGTACCTTTGCCAGCATTGCTTTGGCTGCCCAGGAAGTAGCTCTACCACGGTTCGCCTGGCTATGGCTTGGCGGAAGCAGCTGTATCGCTGTGTTCAAGTCTGAAATAATCAAGGCATACACCTCCTCCACCGGACTTCTTGGTATTTCCAAGGCATCAGTAGGCGATACAGCCGTGTCGAATACAGGTACCTGCCCAAACCACCTTACCAGGTCGAAATAATAGAATGCCCTCAGAAACCTGGCTTCACCTTCGAATCGGTTTCGAATGGCTTCTTCCGGAACTACATTTGAATTGAGCCGGTCTAACACGTTGTTGGCTCGCATAATGCCATTAAAGTTGTTGTTCCAGGCTTCGGCAATCAGGTCGTTATTGGCAAGGTTTCTGGCAAAGTCGTTTATCGGGTCCCATGGTCTTACGCCGGTAGTGGAGGAGCCGTACACATTGTCTGACCTGGTTTCTGAAAGATCATAATATCGTTCCGGAACTGGCCGGAGCTGCCCGTAGACACCATTTATCGCCTGTTCAAAATCGGCGGTGTTTCGGTAGAAATTTGCGGCACTGGCATCTGATAACGGTACCTGGTCTAATTCATCATTGCAAGCCACCAGACTTACAGCCAATAAAGTGACTATAAATAGAGATATCTTTTTCATCGCGATCATTTTTTCCTGGTTTTAGAATGTAAGGTTTAAGCCAAGGATCATGGACTTAGCCAGTGGGAAAGCACCGTAGTCGTCGCCTACAATAGAGTTGTCGGCATTGTTGACGGCTTCCGGGTTAAAACCGCCAGCATATTTATCGGCACCAAACCAGTTCTCGGCACTAACATAGATGCGTGCCCCTTGCACCAATTTTTTGTTTGGGAATATAGAGCCCAGGTCGTAGCCCAGGGTAATGTTGCGGACTCTCCAGTAGTCAGAGGAGTACAGCCAGGAGTCACTTTTCAAGAATCCGAAGCTGGAGTTAGCTTTTCCGCGTTCTCCCGCACCCGGATCTTCCGGCGATCTCCAGCGGTCGCGGTGCAAACCCAGCGTGTTCTCTACCAGACCTTGCCCTGGTCTGTCCATGGCGCGGCCGAAGAGGGAGTAAAGCTGGCCACCGTTCTGCCCTTGTACCAGCACGCGCAGATCAAAACCTTTAAACGTGAAGGTGTTTGTAATTCCCCAAACATAATCTGGGTTTGGTTTGCCTACAATTACTCGGTCGTCGTCGTTAATTACACCATCGTCGTTGGCATCTACATACCGTGGGTCGCCTACAGTCTGGTTGCCAAAGCGGGCTACACCGTTATCTATATCTGCCTGCGTCAATATGCCATCTTGCTGCACCACGTAAATGCTCCACAGCGGCTGGCCTATCTGCAGCAGCCTGTGGGGCGTTCCCCAGCCACCGGCCTGAACAGGGGTGTTGTTAGGTCCGAGTTTCTTTACCTCATTTCTGTTGAAGCTCAGGTTTGCGTTAGTCGTCCATCCGAAGGCGCCGGTTGTATTTCGGGTGGTCAGTTCAAGTTCCCAACCCTGGTTGTAGACTTCGCCAATGTTTGTTAGCGTAGTTCCAAATCCGCTGGCAGTAGGTACCGGAATTCTGAGCAGGAGGTTGGAGTTTGTTCTGGTATAATAATCAAAAGAGGCGAAAATACGGTTCTCGAACATCCCAAGGTCAAAACCAACATCTATCGTGTTGGATTCTTCCCATCCTATATTTGGGTTGGGTGCATTCACTGGGGCAAATCCTGTGGCAAGGCCAGGTGCACTGCCGCCAAAGCTATAGCTGGCGGGGGTAAGCAAGGCAATATGATCGTAGTTGCCAATGGCGTTGTTACCTGAAATTCCCCAGCTGGCTCTTAGTTTAAAATCGTTTACGAAACCTACATTATCCATGAAGGCCTCTTCAGACACTCTCCAGCCAATAGAGGCAGAGGGGAATGAGCCCCATTTGGTGGCCGATCCGAACCTGGAGGAACCGTCGCGGCGGAAAGTGGCGCTGAACAGGTAGCGATCGGCGAAATTGTACTGCACCCTTCCGAAGTAAGACAACAAGGTGTGGCGGCTCTCATTGGTGAAGGTGCTGCCGACGTTAATGTTGTTGGCCGCGTTGAGCGTGCTGATATCGTCGGTAAGAAAACCACCTGCACTGCGGAGTTGGAAATTGTTGAGGTTCCCCATGTTATAGGAAGCACCTGCCAGTGCAGAGAAGTTATGGCGCTCGGCAAAAACTTTATCGTAAGATAGCGTGTTTTCGTTTACGAATGTCTGCCTGCGGTAGCCATCGAAACCACCGGAAGCCTGCCTGTTACCACGCTGGCCACTTACAAAAGAGGGCGAAAATGTTTTGCGGGTGGCATCGGAATGGTCGAGGTTCACGGTACTTCGGAACCTTAGGTTGTCGAGTATGCTGTACTCGCCAAACAAGGTAATCAGGGTTCTGAATATTTTGGTTTCACCAATGGAGTTTTCGATTACCCGCACCGGGCTGCTTCTGGATACGCCCCACTGGTAGGGCAGGTAATTGCCGGTGTTTACATCCAGGCCAACAGTATCTTCCACAACAGGGTTATAACCTACTGCAATGTGCATCTGCTGGTCTTTTCCTTCTACACCCGGGTCATTTGCAACCGAGAAGGAAGGGTTCAGGTTGATGCCGAATTTAAGTTTATTGTTGGCATTTACCTCCACATTGGCTCTTCCTGAGTAGCGTTCGTAGCCTACGCCGATTGCAACGCCTTCCTGTTTCAGGTAATCACCCGATACAAAGTAATTAACAGCCTCAGTGCCGCCGGAGGCACTTAACTGGTAGTTCTGTACGATGCCTTTCCTGAAGACCTCGTCCTGCCAATCGACAATTCGGAGGCCTGGGTAGCCAGGCTGTAACCAGCGCTCGTCGAGCATGAGGGTGTTGCTGAAACGGCCCAGTATAGCCGTTCTTTCGGCAGTGGTTTGGTTGGCGGTTCTTCCTGGGCCTGAATTTACCCAATTGTAGTTCACCATTTCAATGGCCCTGTCTATCCATTCGTCACCGCTCAGCACATCCAGTTTCTTGGCGGTTTCGTTCCAGCCGGCGTAGGTATTAAAGGTAATTCTGGGTTTCCCTGATCTGCCGGATTTTGTAGTAATAATCACCACACCATTTGCACCACGGGAACCATAGATAGCAGCCGCTGAGGCATCTTTCAACACCTGAATAGACTCGATGTCGTTGGGGTTGATGTTGTCGAGCGGGTTGCCCTGCCCAAAACCACCGGAAGCACTTTGTGAGGCGACATCCAGCGGAAAACCATCGATAACATAAAGTGGCTCGCTGCCTGCCGAGATGGAGCCGGAGCCCCGTACCTGGATGCTAAACCCTCTGCCCGGTACACCGCTGGTTTGCTGCACCCGCACCCCGGCCATCTGTCCAACCAGTGCCTGGTCGACCCGTGCAATTGGTCTTTCTTCTATGGCTTTGGCATCCAGGGTGGCAATAGCACCTGTTACATCAGCCCGTTTCTGGGTTCCATAACCTACCACCACTACTTCATCAAGGGCTTTGGAATCAGTTCGAAGCGTAATATTGATCGTGCTACGGTTTTTTACTGCGATCTCCTGTGAGAGGTAGCCTACATATGAAACCACTAATGTTGCATTACCATCAGGAACAGGAAGTGAATAGTTCCCATCAATATCTGTTACGGTCCCCTGAGTTGTTCCTTTAATTTGTATGCTTACACCTGGTAAGCCTTCATTTGTGTCGCTGGTAATTTTGCCGCTTACTGTTACTGCTTGTCTGGCAGTGGCTTCGGGGTGTGTTGCAAGGTTTTCTGAACTTACGTTTGTTAAGAGTGGGGCAACAGTCGAAGCTATTGGTGCTTGTATAAAATCAGCATGTTTATGGAGTGCAATAGAAGGGATGCTTTCTGCCTGGACGAGCTGCGTACCAAGCCCCAGCAGCGGAATAACCCAGGAAAAGCATCGGGTATAGTAGACCCTGTTTCTCATAATATTACAGTTAAAAATTAAACTTTTGACCACTATTAATTTACTTAAATTTTCTCAAATTAAGTAGATTTAATTTAGAATAGCATCCTGTAGTAGCCTGTAGGATTTCCTGCTGCAAGATATGGTTTATGGTATATTAGTAAATATATAATTGAATAAATGTGATTGTGGCAATAATATGATTTAAATGAAACATTTATTTAATTAAGTCGTAGCAGCTGCTTCTGTGATCAATGAACAGAATTTGTACTTTAATTATAGTTAATTTTTAGCGGCAGTATCCTGGAGATCCGTCTTGAAATTCAAATTTTTTAATTTTAAGTATTGAAAAATCATTTGCTACAGGTACAAAAGCAGAGGGCTCCTGTTTTAAATGAACCATTTAAAACAGGAGCCCTCTGCTTTGCTAATTAAGCTAAATTAATACCCTGGGTTTTGTTCTTGCTGCTTTTCTGTGGAAGTCAGGGCACTCCCGTTTTTCTGGATGGCATCTAAGTGAGACTGAGGGATAGGGCGAAGAAGGTGCCTTTCCTGAATATTAGGTGCTGCCCCTCTGTTAAAAGCTCTGGCTCGTGCCAACAGCGTTTTAGTTCTCGAAAGATCTTCCCAACGATAAAACTCTCCCATTAGCTCCCGTGATCGCTCATTCAGAATAAACGCCAAAGCCCGGTCGTACTCGCTGGCATAACCGAGTGTTCTGATGATGGCTTCGTCTTCGGCAGGCAGTTGAGAAAAGCTGGTGATAGTCAGGTCCGTTTTAGCGGTGGTTACCGGAATATTGTTTGATTCGTAGTAGGAGTTTGCCGGATAGAAGGAGTTCCTGGCGCCAAAGGTCGCAAAGCCTGTGGGATTAGTGGTTGCATTGTAAGCAGCCCCGCCATCGGTATAAGCTGCCCGATTTTCTCCTTCCTTATAGGTGCCACGTTCCCGAACCGTGTTAATATAGGTTAAGGCTTTGCCATAATCCCCCTGCCGAACTGCTAGTTCTGCAGCGGTCAGGTAGGTGTCGGCTAAGCGGGCCAGAATACCATCCCGATACCCGATCACATCATTCACGGCTTCCCGGGAACCATCGATAAACTTGTTCAGTGGCGCAAACCTATTCTGAAGGTTATCATTGTTCAGGTATTCGGTGCCTTGTGCATAAAGAGGAAAAACTGAAGGAATAACTTTGCCTGTTTTAGGATCCAGTACATTGCTGAGGCTACCGGTTGCATCAAAGCGGGTATCATTCGGGTTGTTAATGACATACATCACACTCAGGTCGCCGAGTTGGTAATTTGAACCGGCAGCAGGGTTGTTTACGGCATACTTGGTTTTGAAGCTCTTCCAGAAGCGGGAGTCGTTAACACGGTCGTACACATTGTAGGCATAGTAGTTGGTGCGAAGCCGCTGGTACTCCCGCCCGCCCGCAATATCGCGCGACATGTGTGGCAGGTTGAGGTACTGCGACAGATAAAATAAGTGCATTTGGTTGCCATAACTTCCCCTGGTCGACTGGTCGGACGTGAACTGTGCCGCTAAAAGAATTTCATTCAGGTTCTCGTTCTGTCCGTTTACGGCTGTATAGTTCCAAAGGTCAGCAAAATTAGGAGCCAACTGGCGTCTGCTAATTACTTCGTCAGCAAAGCGCAGGCCTTGCTCCAGATCGTTGGCTTTGGTGGCGCCATTCCAGCTGTCGTTAATTTCGCTGGCCCTGAACAGGTAGGCTTTTGCCAGAAAATGAGCCGCAGCATCTTTGGTGATTTTACCAGGAGCTGAAGCCGTAGCCGGTAAAAGGTTATAGGCATTGTTAAAGTCAGCAACGACCTGTTCCATCACAGCCTGGGCAGAGCTACGCTCAAACTCTCTTTCAACACTGGTGCTCGGTGTCAGCTTTAACGGCACACCGCTGTACTGGCGAACGAGCTTCAGGTAATTGAAGGCTCGGATAAAGTACGCCTCGCCCATATAAGTGTCTTTGGTTGTACCGGCCTGCAGGTGTGCCTCCGCATTCTGGAGCAGCAGGTTGGCCGAGTTAATACCAATGTACATGTTATCCCAAAGGGTCTGGGGCATTACCGTATTTATGTTTACGGCTGGTATAAGAGAGCTGAAGTTGCCGCCGTAATCGTTCCACATGGAATTAGAGGCATCGCCACCAACACGGAATTCGTCGGTGCCATAGTTGGTGGTGGCATAGCCCCACTCAGAAGCAAAATGGAAGCGCAGGTTGTAGTACATGCCCACTGCCAGGTCCTGTATGCCTTCTTCTGTGGTAAAGTATTCTGTGGTTCGCTGTGTCATCAGCTCCTCATCCAGAAAGTCTTTACAGGAAGAAACGGGGCTGAGCAATACCGACAGCGCCAGAATTCTGATATAAATTGATTTTCTATAGTTCATGATTTTTTCCCTTTGAATGATTTTATTGATCAACCTTAGAAGCCAATATTTAGCCCTACTACATATCCACGGTTCCAGGTAGAGAGACCAGTATCCATATCGAGCCAATCTATTTTAGAGTAGATGATGCCTGGGTTTCTGGCCTGCACATATACTTTCAGGTTATCGATCTTTATTTTGTCGGTAACTGATTTCGGCACTGTATAACCCAGGTTAATGTTTCGGATTTTTACAAATGACCCGCTTCTGTAGCCTAAAATGTTAGAATAAGGATCGCCACCAGCCACATTGTAAATCGGCTTCTGATACTCCGCATCTTTGTTGTTCTCGTTGTAATAGCTGATGCTGCGCTGCACGTAGCGGCCACCCTGCCATTCGCCTTCTGTATTAAAGGTGTAACCCAGGCGACCAAATAAAAACACAGCCAGATCAAAGTTTCTGAACGTGAAGTTATTGGTTAAGCCTACAGTCCAGCGGGGGCGGGTGTGCCCGATGATAACTCGGTCGTTGTTAGGGTTAATGATGTAATCGTTGTTCTGGTCGACAGGGCGCGACATACCAACCTGGAAGTTATGGCCATTTGCATTAAATCTTGCCATTTCTTCTTCATCGCCTTCACGCCATAAGCCATTAGAGGCATAGCCATATATTACACCGATCGGTTGGCCTATAAACCAGTTGTTCGAAATGTCGTCTTGTTTGCCATTGGCCAGGCTTACAATTTCATCCTTCTGCCAGCCAGCATTCAGACTGGTTTCCCAGGTAAATCCTCCGGCCTGCACGTTTACTGTATTCAAAGTAAGATCGATGCCTTTGTTCTTGGTTTCGCCAATGTTGGCATACGTGGTGGTATAACCAGTTAGAGACGGAATAGACATTTGCATGAGCAGATCGGAGGTGCGGGAGGTATACACATCTACTACACCGGAAATACGACTGTTCAACAAAGCAAAGTCAATACCCAAATTGTATTGGGTTGTTTTCTCCCAGCCAAGTGCAGGGTTAGCCAGGGGCAGGTTTCCGTCGGTGATCTGGTACTCCGATGGTACATAACCTGGAGTAGCACTGCTGCCATACGGGTAGAACAACGATACCACACCTCCCTGTGTCTGATAGGGGGCAATGGCTGAGTTGCCTGTTGTACCTACACCAAGACGAATCTTTAACTGGTTTACCATAGCTATGCCTTTCATCCAGTCTTCCTGGTCGAGGCGCCAGGCCAGAGCTGCCGATGGGAAAAAGGCCCATTTGTGGCCTTCTGCCAATTGTGAGGCTCCATCCCAGCGACCGGAAACCGTAAACAGGTATTTGTCTGCAAAGCCATAGTTTAAGCGGCCCATGTATGACATAAGCTGGCGCTCTGTCAGGTCGGAATCCCAGGCGTTCAGGTTGGGCACGTTCTCTGTGTTTAAGGCGTTCCATTTCTGGCTCGGCAACGGAATGCCTAAAGCCCGCATGTAAGAAGAGTTCTGATTCCATTTTGACGTTGTTTGCAGCAACGTGGCACCTAAGCTATGCTTGCCTACTGCCTTGTCGTAAAACAGGAGGTTGTCCAATGTCCAGGAAAAGTCGCTTTGGTTTTCAATAGAAGCATAGTTAGGAGAACCGAGCCGGTTTACAGATCTCTCATCTATAAAGATTCCGTTGGTATAGCTTCTGAAGTCAGGTCCAAAATTGGCCCGGTACCGCAGCCCAGGCATAATATTAACCTGTGCATACAAGCTGCCGATGGTGCGAAGCATTTTGCGTTCATTGTCAGTGTAATTCCACTCATCCACCACCGTCTTCACCAGATCGTCTCCACCCGGAAATGTAATTCTGTTGCCTTCTGCATCAAAAGGGACGGCATACGAAAAGTTGTTTCGGGCAGCCGCGTAAATACTACCCGGGCCAGAAACCTGACCGCCAGTAGTAGACTGACCGTACTGCTGAATGCTGTACGAGGCGTTGATGCTGGCTCCCATTTCAAACCAGTCGTACGGAATCAGGTCGACGCTTATTTTGGAGGAGTAGCGCTTAAAGTATTGCCCCTTCATGGTTCCCTGGTTGTCGAGGTAACCAAAAGAGCCGAAGGCTCTTACTTTATCGCTACCACCACTGGCGCTTAGGTTATGGATCTGGGTTACGGCCGTTTGGGTTACCATATCTTCCCACCTGGTAGTTTGCACCTGAGAACCATCCCAGGTGCCGGAGGCCCAGCCCCGCATAATGTTGTTCCAGGCAGCAGGATCGTTTGCTCCCAGAAAAATATTGAAATCGTTTTGCTGTGTAGGCTGGTCTCCTCGTGGGTAGCGAACCGGGTCGGAGTAGTGGTAGGCCCAGCGCCTCCATGTTAAATATTCATCGGCATCCATCATTTGGGTGCGGTCCTGAATGTTTTCTACTGTTGTGGAACCGGAGTAGCTCAGACTGGTTTTGCCAGCTTTGCCTCGTTTGGTCGTGATAATAATCACACCATTAGCGCCACGTGATCCGTAAATGGCCGTTGCAGAAGCATCTTTCAACACATCTATCGATTCTATGTCGAGCGGGTTTAGGGTTTCGATGCCGGAAGAAGACATTAGCGGAATGCCATCTACCACATAGAGGGGCGAATTACTGGCTGATAAGGACCGTACACCCCGGATGTTAATCTGGCCAATTTCACCAGGCCGTTCATTTGTGGTGATATCCACACCGGCTGCTTTGCCTTGCATGGCTTCTAAGGCGTTGGCAACTGGCCGCGATCGTATCTCTTCTTCACTAACATTTACTATAGCGCCAGTCACATCGCTCCTCTTTTGGGTACCGTAGCCAACCACTACTACCTCGTCCAGCACCTTGGAGTCGGCAGCGAGGGTAATGTTGAGGGTGGCTCGGTTGTTCAGCGCCACCTCCTGCGAAACAAAACCTATAAAAGAAAATACCAGAGTTGCATTTCCGTCAGGGGCAGTGAGGCTAAAACGACCCTCCATGTCGGTAGTGGTACCTGTAGTTGTTCCTTTTATCAATACGCTTACGCCTGGTAAACCTTCGCCAGCGTTATCTACCACACGGCCCGTTACAGTTATATCTACTGCAGCACGCTCAAAGTGAGCTGTAGCGGCGGCAGGGGCATTGGCCAATAAAACGACAGTGGGTACCGAAACGGACTCTCTGATGTCAGCTTTAACAGAGATGGATGTAATACCAAGCAAGGGTATGGCCCAGAATACATACTTGCCATAGTAGAAAGATTGTCTCATGTTTTTGATTTAACGAGTTAAGTTATTAGCATGTAAAACAGCAGTTGGAAATCGCGGGGAGCATAGCAGCTGCTTTTTAGCTGCAGCAGAAGCTCTGTAGAGGTTGGTCATATTAATTATCTTCAAAAGTTTGATTGCTTTAAAATGGTATTTGTTTTAGATAGAAATGTTTATTTTTAGAATCACGTGCTAACAAGACCTTTTGAGGGTGAAGCAGCACATGTGATTAGCTATAATTCTTTAAGTGAAAATTGGATTTACTAATGAACTAATGTTAGTTATAATTATGCTTTAGCATTTTCTATGTGCTCAGTAGCAGCTTGTGTTACCTTCACAAGCTTGCTAAAGAGAAAGCCTTCTATTACACCAGAAAATAAAATATAGCATACTACAGAGTCAGCTCGCGAAGTGAGTTGTATTTAAAATCGTTTGCTGGTAAAAGGTAAGGTATTGGTAATTGTGTTTTAATATGTAAGGGCTATGATTTTTTGCTGTTGGAAACAACCTTTTTTCTGCTACCTAACATACTGTTAATATTTTTTTTACCACGGCAGACAACCAATAAGCAAGGTTGTAAAGTTGTTTGTGTTCCTATAAGTAAGAAAGTCAGCCGTTATAATTAGGCCAGCTCTTCTTATTTCAAGGGGAAACAACCCTTTATAAACTTTGGTAATTGTGAATTTAACACTTCAAGTTAGAGGAACTATCCTGCCGTGACCTGTATCTTTTTAAGAAGGATTTAGAAGAGAAAAAGCTAAGAAGAACCTAGGTACTGCTTTTGCTAAATTATTATCAAAAATAACAGCAGGACAAACCTTAAAGCGGGTGTGAATTAAAGGTAACCTGGCTATTTGCAGTAGCTCCTTATAGTGCTAAGTTGGAGAGATTAACAGAAGTGTTGTGAAATAAGGCCTTAGGCCAAAGAGGGCGGAAACAGCTCTGGAAGGGCTTTTTGATTAGAATAATTGGACTGCTAGCAGGTTAAATGGCTCATCATTGCGTGCAGATGCTGATTCAGCGATTAAATTTAGCCAATCTTGTGCCTGACGTCCTGTGCCTAGTATTCTATTTTTGCCTCCGGAAGGCTATTTTTATTAGAAGAATTTAGCAAGCCAGGAGGAGGTATATTAAAACATAAAGCCTAGCCGGAGCGAAAGCCTTTTATAAGTAATGCGTTGATTTGTTCGAAGCCCCCAGCCAGTAATCGATTCAACTTCTACACGCTGCTGCTTATAGCCTGCGCTGAACAAAAATGCCGCTTTATTGCCGGTCTGCACACGGAAACCCAAAGCAGGATTCAGCATCCAACCGCCATCTGGCCGCTCTCCAAAAGCTTTTCCGCTTAAGAAAGAAGCGCCATAACCGGCATCCAGACTATAGATTGGGCTTACTCGTCTGTTGAGTACTTCACCTCTGATGCCAAGGGCAATGGGTGTAATAAGGATGTTGTCGTAAAAATCGAACCCGACAGTGCCGCCTATAGCAAACAGACGATGCGCCCGGTAGCCATTAAAAAGCTGCACACTGGGCGCAGCCATGTAGGTAGGCGGATTATTAAACTGGTTCTTAACTTTGCCATACAGGTATCCGAATTCCACGGAGCCCATGTACCCGGCTGTGTTTCGTGAGTCCTCAGCGGCGGCACCCGACTGGGCTAGCGCCGCTGAAGTAGAGAAAATAGATATCGAAAAAAACAGAAGCAGTAGGGCCGAAAAATCTTTCATTTAGATGGTCTTGCTGGCGAGGGGAATTTTGCTGAGTAACTTTATTTGGCTTACGTTGCTGTAGTCGTATTGGTAGAGGCCGTCTTTACCGATCATCAGCAGGCTGGTGCCCAATGGAATTACATCGTAGGCATCGTGCTCCTTAAAGTGTGCCAGCAGGCTTTCATTTACTTTCAGGTGATTTTTGATGTCAAACACTTTCAAGCCAAACTGACCTTCACAAAGAAAGAGCGTCGATTGATCTATGCCCAGGCCGTGTGGGTTTTGCATCGGGTAGGTCTTAATTAATTTCGGGCTGCGGGCATTGCTCACATCAATTACATCGAGCTGGTTTGTAAAGCCGGCGCAGCTGGTGCCTGAGCGTAAGGTAACCCAGGCCAGGTTGCCTTCTACCACCACCGGGTCGCAGCTGTTAACGTGTGCGTAGGTAGAGAGGTGCTGCGGCGAAGTGGGGTTGCTGTTGTCGTAAATGTGCATGCCCGTGGTAGAACCTATAAAGAGCTTGTCGTTGTAAGGAAAAATGGTTTCGATTCCCCAGCCCAGGTTTATTTTATTTCCAGCCTGTGGCTCCGCAGCATTGCTGATGTCGAACACCTGCATGTCGGTGAGGCTCACAGTGTAGAGGTGGTTACCTGCAATCGTAAAGCGCGCCATAGATCCTCCCTTGCCTGCACCTGAACCTACGGCCGATGAAAACTCTCTAAATTGGTTGCTGCCATCCAGCTGCGAAAACATCCAGGGGTTTCTTTGGATCCGGGTATTATAGTTCTCCACAGATTCGGTAATGGTTTTTTCCTCGTACCTGGCTACAAAAATCTTGGCAGTGTCATGCACCAGTTGGCCATAACTCGGGAAAATATTTTCTACCCGTTTCACCAGTTTTACATCCAAGGGGTTACTTATATCCAGCGCCACCAGGTCTATGTAGCTATCGGCATATAAAATGTTTCCTTTTACGGCCATATCCACACTACCCGGAATCTCCACAAAGCTGACAAACTGTGGCGAAGCAGGGTTAGCGTTGTTGATGATATGAATGCCTTTGTCTACTTCGTTTATGAACAGGTAATTTCCCTTCACATAGATTTTACCGGGTGTCTGCAGTCCGCGGGGTGTACTAACCTTTACAGCTTGTTTCAGGTCGGCGCGTAGCATCAATACAGGCTCCTGAACAGTGTAAGTAATGGTAGTTTCTACCTCATCGGTGCAGGAGGTCAGCAGCAAGAGCGGCAGAAAAAGCAACATCAAAAGGAACTGATGCGGGAGGAGTAAAGCTTTATTTTTCATATGCGCTGAATTAGAAGATTACAGTTTCATCTTGTCTATCTTCATGACCCAAATCTAAACTGAATGGTTGTAAGTACACCAAAAAATAGTTCAATATTTTATGTTATGGTCATAACCCTACCAGCTGTGTTACCTTTATAGCCCAGGCCTGATCGAAAAAAGCCTCAAAACCCTCTGGAAGGCTATTTTGATTAGAATAATTTGATTCCTAACTGTTAGCTTCGGGTAGTTTACCCGGCGAATGTGCCATTGCTTTTGCTTCTTAATTAATTCAACCGTTTAACATTCGGCCGGTTTTCTAATGTTAAAAACTCTTCGGGAATTGTTTCCTGTTGCTACTGGCCGCTTGTTTGGTGCAAAAAAGCAGCAGCACTTCGCCTGCCACTGCTGATAAGCGCATCTTTCTGCCCCTTCGAGAGCCGCTTTACCTTTGGGCCTATGCCTGTCGATGAAATAGAAACAGTTCGTTCCCAATCTGCCTCGGTGAGTTGGTGCCGGTTCAGGTTTTCTAATACCAGTGCGTAAAATGCGCCTATGTAATCGTTCAGGTTGTCGATGGGGTAAGGAGCAATTTCATGGGTAGTTTTGTCGTACTCAAGCTGCAGGTCAGAATCAATGCGGATGCCGAGCGTGTGCGGGTTGATGCTTCGTTGATTTGCTGCACCTGTTGCTACACTGTCGAATAGCTGAATAGGGAAGTTGCCAATAATGCCACCATCTACCACTATATCGTAACCAGCAAGGTCTTTTGGTTTGTCTATTACCTTTCCCACACTATCTATTACCACTGCCTCAAAGTACAGCGGCACCGACATAGAAATGCGTACGGCATCTTTAATCTTCATGTCGGGGTACGTTTCCCGTGAAAACACAAGCATTTTTTGCCTGTTCAGGCTGGTGCCGGTCACATACAACTCTTTGAAGCCCCGGTCGTGCAGCTGTCGGAAGGTGATATCTGCATCTCCTGTTTTAGCTGCTATTATTTTCTCCAGCCAGTTCAGGAATTTTTCGCCTTTGTACCAACCGTAGCGTTTATTTACCCTGCTGATGCCGCCAAAGAAAATGTACTGCCCATCGTTGAACTGCTGAAACTTCGTGTCGTAGATGATGCCGGTGATTTCCTCGGCATTGTAGCCCAGCGCCAGCGTTAACGAAACAATAGCACCCGCAGACGTGCCACCAACCTTCTCTACCTGCTCCAGCAGCCCTGCCTTTTCGAACTCCGAAATAAAACCGGTATACGCTACGCCTCTGATGCCCGCACCTTCAAACACTAGGTTCCGGTAGGAGGTGGTCTGGGCGAAGCTACAGGTCAGGGAGAGGAACAACAGGGGCAGCAACAGGAGCTTTGTCATAGGTTCTAATGTACAGATTTCGCCTCAATTTATTTCTTGCGCTGCAGGATTTAATAAAATGTGTTAGGGAGGAAGGACCTGCTATTTCTACTTTCATAATAAGGCTCCATCTGCTTATGCATTTTCCCTACCTGCTGCATCCTTAGATTACCAACTACTCAAATCGCACTAAATGAATATTAGTGAGCGTAAATATTATAAGTCTTCTATCTTTAACGTTATACCTTAAAGTTTACCCGATGCAATTACTCCGGCAGTTCCACCTGAAGCATATTTTCCTGGTGTTACTCTTAACCTTGGCACACATGGCTGCAGCTCAACAAAACAATAACTTCGACCGCCTTACATTCAAAATAGATTCGTTGGCGAACGAGGGCTTGCCAAAATCTGCCCTGGCCGAAGTGCAGAAGCTTGACCAACTTGCCCGGGAGCAGCAGCATGTGCCGCAACAGGTGCGGGCTACGATTTACCGCATCACGTTTATGTCGTACCTGGAGGAGGAAGCGCTGGAGAAGATCGTGAGCCAGCTGAAATCCGATGTGGCTATGGCGGCTTTTCCCGTGAAATCAGTGCTGCAGTCGCTCCTTGCCGATATGTATTGGAACTACTACCAGCAGAACCGCTACCGCATCAGCGAGCGCAGCAAATTGGAAAAACCCGATGCCGACTTCACCAACTGGGACCTGCACACGCTGGTGCAGGAGGTGGCACAGCAGCACCACCTGGCGCTGCAGGAGCAAAAGCAGCTGCAAAATACCAAAGTCGATGTGCTGGAGGGAGTGCTCGAAGGCGATTCAGCAAACCGCTACCTGCGGCCTACCCTCTACGACCTGCTGCTTCACCGTGCCCTCAATTTTTTCCTCACAGAAGAGGCTTCACTCTTAAAACCGAAAGAACCGTTCACACTCAACAACCCGGCCCTCTTCAGCGACAGCCGCACCTTCGCCAACCTGAAAATCCAAACCTCCGATACCGCCTCTATTCTGTACCAAGGCATACGGCTGTTGCAGCAGGCAACTGCGTTCCATTTGCAGCAGAACAACCAGGAGGCACTGGCCGACCTGGACCTGAAGCGGCTGGAACTGCTCTATAGAAAAGCGGTGGTACCCCAGAAGGAGCTGCTTTATGTGCAAAGTCTGCAGCAGGTGGCGCAGACCTTTACCGCCAAACCCATTAGTGCCGATGCGCTGGTGCAACTGGGCAAGTTCTACCAGCAGCAGGATAGCCTGACGGTTGCAATCGCCTACTTCAGAAAAGCCCAAAACGCTTTCCCTGAAAGCCTGGGTGGCCGAAATGCTGCCAACGCCATTAAAGAAATTACACAGAAAGACTTGTCGGCTGAATTTGAACATGCCGTAGCTCCTGGCAAAGCGGTGTTGGCTTCGGTGGCCTATAGAAATATACCCAATGCGGCTGCCACTCTTTATAAGCTGACCGAGAAGCAACTGGCGCAGCTTCAAAAGCTCCTCGAAAGTAGAATGACTCACTCCCGAACCGGCCAAACCACGGTGCCTACAAAAGAAGTATTAGCTTTTCTGCTGCAGCAGGTGCCGGAGCAAAACCACCGCTTCAGCCTTGCCGGCACCGAAGATTACCGGCAGCACCGCACCGAGTTCATGCTGAACCCACTGGTTAAGGGCCACTACGCCCTGCTACTGCAGGAGCCCCAATCAACAGATTCCTCGCTTTTTCAGCTCGGCACTTTTCAAGTAACAGAACTCTCGTATGTGTCGCGCCTAAATCCCGATGGTCAGGTAGAACTGCGGGTGCTGCACCGCAATACCGGTGAGCCAATGGCAGGTGTGGAGGTAAGAGCAGATTACCTGGACCGACGCCAGCAACAGCAGGAGCCCTCTTATGTAAACCTGGCCACTGTTGCCACTGACAAAGATGGCAAGGTCCTCTTCAGCAAGGGGAGAGATGTCTATAATTTCAGAATTAGGCTGAAGGCTGCAGGGGATACTTATACCGACGACAACAACAGCTTGTGGGGCACTACCCGGAGAGAAGAAAATAAGGACGAAGAAGAGGAGAAAACCATTCTGTTTACCGACCGGCAAATCTACCGCCCCGGCCAGACGATTTACTTTAAAGGGCTGCAGCTAAAGACGCTGAACGGCAAGAGCAGTCTGGTAGTGGGGGAAGAGATAGACGTGGAGCTTATAGATAGCAATTCCAAAACCATAGGAGAACTGGAGCTGAAAACAAATGAGTTTGGCACCTTCAGCGGCTCCTTTGTTATCCCACAAACTGTTCTTCCAGGAGAATTCTCTCTCGAAGCAGGCGATGGGGAGCTGACGGTGCAGGTGGAGGAGTATAAACGCCCTTCATTCGAGCTTACTTTCCTGCCCTTTACAGAAAACCCACGCCTCAATGATTCGGTTACCCTGAAAGGCGAAGTAAAAGCTTTCTCAGGTTACGGGCTTTCGCAGGCGCAGGTGAACTACACCATCACGCGCCGCCTTCATAACCCCTGGCCTCGCCCTATTCATGGCTACAGATCTTTTCCGAGGCAGCAACCAGTTATCATTCAAACCGGCACCGTTACCACCAGTACCAGCGGAGCCTTCGAGATAGCTTTTAAAGCCACTGCCAACGATGTAGCGCTGCAGGAGGGGCAGGTGTTTGAATACGAGCTACAGGCTGATGCCACCGATGCCAGCGGCGAAACACACCAGGCAACGGCAGCAGTAAAGGCAGGGAATAAGCCAATTTTGCTGGTGGCCGATTTACCGCAGCAGCTCTTTGTAAAAGGGCCACTGAAAGGCACTGTCAGCCTAACGAACTTAAACGATCAGCTACAGGCCGGAACGGTGCAGGTAAGCATGTTTAAACTGCAGCAGCCGGAGCAGGTGTACAAAAACCGCCTCTGGTCTGCCCCGGATCAGCCGCTGCTAACAGAGCAGGAGTATCGTCGCCACTTCCCGAGCTACGCCTACCCTGGTGCAGAGGATTGGCGCAAGTGGCCAAGGCAGGAGAATGTACACGAGCAGACCATCAGGACCAATCCAGACAAACCGACTGAACTGGTCCTGGAGCTGCCAAAGAACCAGCAGCCCGGCCTGTACTTGGTGCAGCTGCAGGCCCGCAACACGCAGGGCGATACCATATCCGGGAGCCACTTTTTCACCTTCGTGAAAGAGAAGAAAAACAAACCGATTAAAATGAATGATTGGGTAACGCCCCTCATAACAGCAGGCAAGGCCGGAGAAGAAGCCGGGTTCTTGGTGGGCACCGGCACCCCCGGCCGCATTTTAATGGAAGTGTACGAAGGTCCTGAAAAAGTACGGTCGGAGTGGGTGAAGACAAAAGAATACCAGGTGCTGAAGAAAGTGCCGATAAAGCCTGTGAAAGGCGGTGCGCAACGCGTGCAGTTCCTGCTGGTGCAGGACAACCGCAGCTACCACGCCAGCCATGAGTTGTCTGCGCTGGATAAGGAAGAACAGCTTCAAATAAAATTTACCACTTTCCGGAACATCCTGCAGCCGGGTGCAAAGGAGCAGTGGAACCTGCAGGTCAGCAGCGCCAACAACAAAAGAGCCGTGGCCGAAATGGTGGCAACCTTATATGATGCCTCGCTTAACATGTTTAGGCCGGACCAGAACTGGCTGGAAAGCTTCCGCGAGGGCTATGATTACCAGCCCATATACTTTAGCTGGAACAGCAATAACTTCGTAAACAGTCGCCACACCCGGCCACTGCAGCACCGCTACCACTATTTTGGGCAGGAGCAGCGGCAGTACGAATACCTGAACCTATTTGGCTACAACTACTATGGCGGCTATAACTATGGCTACCGCAACTATTTAAGGCAGGTGGAGGAGCGCCAAAAATCTGCTGCCCACGATAAACAACTGGAGGAGGTGTATAAAAAGAATGCTGCTCAGGTAAAGAGTGGCTATACCGTTAGCGGAAGAGTAATAAGCCAGCTGGATGGAGTCGCCTTGCCAGGTGTAGCTATTCAACTCAAAGGAACCCAGATCAGTACCACCAGCAACTCAAGAGGCTATTTTAAATTTAAAGTGCCGCCGGGAGGAGTGCTGCAGTTTTCCTTTATAGGCTTTGATGCGCAGGAAATACCTATTGAAAAAGCTGGTACTATTGAAGTGAAGCTGATGCCGGATAATAGTAGTCTGCAGGAAGTGGTTGTAATGGAATTTGGTCAGCAGAAGCGGAGTGATATGACTGGAGCAGTTACTACGGTACGGTTGCGAGGAACTTCCACAACTAATGTCGCTCATGCGGCAGATCAAGGCCTAGTAGGAGAAGCTTTGGCAGTGCAGGCAGCAGGCGTAGCTATTAGCGAGGCTGAGGAAGGCGCAGGAGCTGGAGCACCTCCTACAGCCTCTGCACCTGTTATTCGACGCAACTTTCAGGAGACAGCTTTCTTTTTTCCGCATCTGCGCACCGACAAGAAAGGCGATATAGTGCTGGAGTTTACAGTGCCCGATGCCTTAACCCGCTGGAAATTTAAAGGGCTGGCGCATACACAGGAACTGAAGCTGGGCTACCTGGAGCAGGAAGTGGTAACGCAGAAGCAACTGATGGTAAGCGCACACATGCCCCGCTTTTTCCGCGAAGGCGACAGCATTACCGTGACCGCCCGACTGGCCAACCTCACCAAACAGGAGCAGCAGGGAACGGTGCAGTTGCAGCTGTTTAATGCCCTTACCATGCAACCGGTGGCATTGCTGGTAAAGCCAGCGGAGGCGCAGCAGCCTTTTACCTTAGCACCCGAGACTAACCGAGCCATCACTTTCTCTTTAGCCATTCCGGCTGGCCTGGAAGCAATTACCTACCGCATCATCGCCGAAACCAGCCGTTTTAGTGATGGTGAAGAAAATACGCTGCCAGTGCTGCCCAACGCCATGTTGGTTACCGAGTCGATGCCGGTGCTAGTGCGACCGGGAGAGCAAAAGGCTTTGTCGTTTGAAAAATTAGTGAACACCAACAGCAGCACTTTACGGCACAAATCGCTGACGCTGGAATATACGCCCAATCCGGTCTGGTATGCGGTACAGGCGCTGCCTTACCTCATGGAGTTTCCTTATGATTGTGCCGAGCAGGTTTTTAGCCGTTACTTTGCCAACAGCCTGGCCGCGCATATTGTACAACAGCAACCTGTTATTCAGCAGCTGTTTGCCCAGTGGCAGCAGGAGGGAAGCGAGGCATTGCTCTCAAACCTGGAGAAGAATCCGGAACTGAAGGCGGTGCTGCTGGAGGAAACCCCCTGGCTCCGGAATGCCACCAGCGAAAAGGAGCAGAAGCAGCGTATCGCCCTGCTCTTCGACCTGAACAAGATGCAAAGTGAGCTGCAGGTAAACCTGGAGAAATTGGCAAGCATGCAGCTGCAGGATGGTAGCTTCCCGTGGTTCCGGGGCATTTACCCGGATCGTTTTATCACGCAGCACATTCTGGCCGGTATAGGGCAGCTGCATCAGCTGCAGGTAATTGAGGGGAAGGGTGAAAGTATTCAAAAAATCACCCACAGCACTATGCGGTACGTGGAACAGCAGCTGCTGGAAGATGAGCGAAGAAAGGAGAAGCCTAGAACACCTAAAACAAAAGAGCGGCTGAACCCGGTGCAGATTCATGCCTGGTATGCCCGCAGCTATTTCGCCAGCACTCCGCTCTCAGCTGAGCTGCAGCCACTCTGGAAGGCATACCAACAGCTGGCTGCCACTGAGTGGAAGTACCGAAGCATTTACGAACAAGGGCTTATTGGCCTGACGATGCAGCGGTTCGGGCAGCCCAAGGTGGCGCAGCAGATTATAAAATCGTTACTCGAAACCGTAACCCGCTCCGAGGAAATGGGCATGTATTGGCACCAGAACAAAGCCGGCTATTTCTGGCACCAGGCACCGGTAGAAACGCAGGTGCTGCTGATGGAGCTTTTTACCGAGGCCAACATGGCTGCTGCTGAGGTGGAGGAGATGAAGGTATGGCTACTGCAGCACAAGCGCAGCAACAACTGGCGCACTACCAAAGCCACTGCCGCCGCCTGCTATGCCTTGTTGCTGCGAGGCGAAAATTGGCTGGCTCCAGTGGCTGCTCCGCCTGCCATTAGCTTAGGTTCTCAACCTCTGACTACACTGAAACCCAGTTTAGCAGAAGAGGCAGGCACAGGTTATATTAAAACCAGCTGGGCAGGAGAAGAAGTAAAACCAGCCATGGGTAAGGTAGAAGTGGAGAGCAAAGGAAGCATCATTAGTTGGGGCGCGCTGCACTGGCAGTACCTGGAGCACCTCGACAAAATCAGGTCTTCGGAAACCAACATCAAATTAAGCCGCCGGTACTTTATCGAAAAGCAGACCGATGCTGGTAAAGTCTTAACTGCTGTAGATGCTGCCCATGTTCCTAAAGTAGGCGATGTGCTGAAGGTAGTGGTATACCTCAGCGCCGACCGTGAGTTTGAGTACGTGCATCTGAAAGACATGCGACCCGCGGGCACGGAACCGCTGGATGTGCTGTCGGAGTACAAGCATCAGGACGGGCTGTATTATTACCAGGCTACAAAAGACATAGCCACCAACTTTTTCCTGAACCGCCTGCCGAAAGGAAACTTTGTATTTGAGTATCGCCTGCGCGTAGCGCATGCTGGGGATTTCTCTACCGGCATCAGCAGCGTGCAAAGTATGTATGCCCCTGAATTTAATGCGCACTCAGAGGGGCAAAGGCTGCGGTATGAGAAGTAACAGCGTGAGACATAAGATGCAAGACTAATAATTCTTAATACTGTTTGGAGCCGTCCTGCGGGAAGACTTTAAAGAGCGAGGCAGGAAAGGGAGAGGGCTGGAAGCCAGATCGTAAAAAAATCTTTGGAAGGCCATTTTCATTAGAATAATTTGGTCTCCACCAGCCGAACTACATGTTCTGTTGCAATTAGCGGTAAGAAAGTAAAAGCGCCAGCCTACATTATTGTAGCAGAGTGGCGCTTTTTATGTTATTACAGAATCTTCTACTTTACATATACTTATTCTCTACGAGATAATTCTGCACATAATCTCGCACGCCTTCCTCTAGTGTGTAAAAAGGCTTATCGTAGCCGATGGAGCGGAGCTTGCTCATGTTGGCTTCGGTAAAGTATTGGTATGTGTCGCGGATGGTTTCGGGGGTATCCATAAAGTTGATGTCGGGTGTAACACCTAAGGCATTGAAGGTGCTGAGAGCAAGCGCCATAAAGGTGCGGGCTTCGCCGGATCCGAGGTTATAGAGACCGGAGTTTTTGCGGTGGTGCATCAGGAAATAGCAAACATCCACCACATCTTTTACATACACAAAGTCGCGCATTTGTTCACCATCGGCATAGTCGGGGTTGTGGGAGCGGAAGAGGGTGAGGCTGCCTTTTTCTTTTATCTGGTTAAAGGCATGAAAAATAACCGAGGCCATGCGGCCTTTATGGTACTCATTGGGGCCATACACGTTAAAGAACTTCAGACCTACCCAAAAGAAGGGCTTTGCGGTTTGCTCCAGTGCCCACTTATCGAAATCGTTTTTAGACTCGCCATAAGGATTGAGCGGTTGTAGCAAAGAAGCAAGGTTCTCATCGTCGTCGTAGCCCAGGGTGCCGGAGCCGTAGGTGGCGGCAGAAGAGGCGTACACCAGCGGGATCTGGTATTCGCAGCAGGCGTTCCATACTTTTTTGGAGTAGTTCAGGTTCAGGAGATCAAAAATTGCTTTGTTCACCTCCATGGTATCGGTGCGGGCACCCAGGTGGAAGATAAACTCAACCCCTTCATAATTATCGTCCAGCCAATCGAAGAAGCCTTCGCGGTCTACAAACTCTTTTATTTTTTTCCCTTTCAGGTTATTTTCTTTTTTCACGGCAGAAAAATTATCTACCACTACTATATCATTAAAGTTAGCGGCATTGAGTCTGCTTACGAGGCAGCTCCCGATAAAGCCAGCGGCACCAGTTACAACAATCATAGTTCAGTTTTAAAGGCTGTGATGTAAATTGCGATAAATTTACAAAATTAAACGGAGCTGCCACCCGAACAGGTGTGCAGCCGAACATGATATTCTATAACCTTTGCAAAAATCTGTTAAACAATCCGGTTTTTTGTTGTGTTTCCTGCTGATGCAGCTTCTGATTTCTTGTGGTGGAGACCAAACCACTACCCGGCAGGAGGAAGAAATAAAACTGGAGGACGGACTGGGTCGCGAGTTACGCTTACCCAAGCAGCCAAAACGCGTATTGGCCCTGGCGGCTTCTATGACAGAAATGCTGTTTGCTGTTTGCGATACTGCCACCATTGTAGCCCGCACTCCCAACTGCGATTACCCTGCTGGCGTGTATTCGAAGCCGGTTGTAAACAACTATCCCGTAGATTATGAGCAGGTACTCTTGCTGAAACCCGACCTGGTATTTACAGTAGAAGGCATTACACCACTCGAAACGGCAGAACGACTGAAAGAGCTGGGGGTGCCGGTGTATTATCTGAAATTCAGGACGGTAGAAGATGTTTTTAAAGGACTGGAAACTATTGGCAGCATTGTAGGGCGGGAACAGCAGGCAAAACAGCTTACGGATTCGCTTCGGCGGGAGGTCGCACAAATAGAGGCACGGCATAAAGACCAGGTAACTACTCCACGCGTACTGGCTATAGCGGGCTACGACCCAATTTATGTGTATGGCCACAGCACGGTTATAACCGATAAACTTCGCATTTTAGGTGCAGCCAATGCCGTAGAAGAATCTTTTGGGGCGCAGTCGAGAGAGTATATTTTAAAAGCGAATCCAGATGTACTGCTGGGAGGCACGCCAGAAGAGATGGAAAATGAATTTTTCAGTATATACCCTGAACTCCGCAAAATTAAGGCATACCAACAGAAACGGATGTATGCCCCGACGCAGGACCTGATGGGTAGAGCCTCGCCTCGGGTAGTGGAATCTATTCGTGAACTGGAAGGATTTCTGTATCCATGAGCAAAATTGGGTATGTGGTACTTGCCTTGGTGCTCATGCTGCTCGTGTTGCTGCTTGGGTTGCTGGTGGGGTCTTTTGAGACAGATATAAACCTGCTGACAGAGGCTTTCCTGCGCTATGATCCAGACAACCTCACGCATTTTTCGATCATGCATTTGCGCCTGCCACGCCTCGTGCTGGCATTGGTGGTAGGAGCCTCGCTGGCTTTCTGTGGCTACCTGATGCAGGCCATGGTGAATAATGGTTTGGCAGACCCATATTTGCTGGGAACGGCCTCTGGGGCTTCTTTGGGGGCTGTAACTGTTTTCTCGGGCTTTGTACCCATTACAGTTCTGGGTATTTATATGCCTTCCCTCTTTGCTTTGCTGGGCGCATTGGGTAGTACGCTGCTGGTTATTCTGCTGGGCTATCGTAAAGGGCAGCTGATACCCACACAGCTGATCCTGGCAGGGGTGGCGCTTAGTTCGTTGGCTATGGCCTTTGTTTCGTTGCTCACTTTTCTGTCAGATTCGGAGAGCAAACTGAAATCAGTGGTTTTCTGGTCGATGGGAAGTTTTGAACGGGCGGGCTGGGCGACTTTGCTTTACCCTTCGCTGGCGCTGCTGCTGGGTTTGCTGCTGTTTGCCTTTCTGCAGAAACAACTGAATATTTTGTTGCTTGGGGCAGACAGGGCGCAGGCGCTTGGTGTACAGGTGGCGCAAACGCGGTGGCTCATCCTGATCACCGTTTCTGTTATAACAGGTTTTGCGGTGGCAACTTCAGGCTCTATTGGTTTTGTGGGGTTAATAGTGCCGCACGTAACGCGGGCCCTGATGGGGGCGTCGGGCAAAGCTAACCTATGGTTCTGTGCTTTTGTGGGCGGATTTTTTATGCTGCTCTGCGATTTGCTGTCTCGGTTGCTGTATCCGCCGGTTGGTCTTCCGATTGGAATTATTACTTCGTTCTTTGGTGTTCCTTTCTTTGTATATTTGTTGTCAAGAAAAAATTACAAGTTTAGCAGTTAGATGATTTACGTAAGCAGATTAGAGCATTTTAACGCAGCCCACAAGCTGCACAACCCGAACTGGTCGTTGGCGAAGAATAAGGAGGTGTTCGGGCCGTGTGCCAATGCCAATTGGCACGGACACAATTATGAGCTGATCGTGACCGTAAAAGGTGAACCGGACCCCGATACCGGTTTTGTAATAGATCTTAAAAAGCTGAGCACGCTCATCAGGAAACATATTATAGACAAGGTTGACCATAAAAACCTGAACCTCGATGTGGCCTTCATGGAAGACAAGCTGGCCAGCACCGAAAACCTGATTATGGAGTTCTGGAACATTCTGGCCCCACGCATCTCCGAAATATCGGAGGCCAAATTGCACAGCCTGAAACTATACGAAACGCCACGCAACTACGTAGAGTATTTTGGCGATTAGTACCCTTACAAATTAGAAATTCAAGATTATAAAATATGCTTGCTTCTTTTTTTGCTTTTCAGCAATGGTAATTTGACTTTTAGAAGCACATATTTGGTTTAGATTCAAATAATAGCACTTGCCTGTTAATCATAAATTTTGATTTCTAATTTTTAATTTGGCGCAGCACTACTTATCCTGCTGCTTTTTAGCCATGCCCTAACAGCCAGCTTAAACCCGGAACGAAAGCATGAAATATTATATTATCGCTGGTGAGCGATCAGGAGATCTACACGCTTCTAACCTGATAAAACAGCTTCGGAAGCAGGACCCCCAGGCCGTGATCCGTGGTTGGGGTGGCGATATGATGCAGGAAGCTGGTATGGAACTGGTAAAGCATTACCAGGAAATGGCCTTTATGGGTTTTCTGGAAGTAGTAAAGAACCTGTTTACCATCAGCGGTTTTTTAAAGGAGTGTAAAGCAGACATTAAAAAGTTTGAGCCGGATGTAGTGATTCTGGTGGATTATGCAGGCTTTAACCTGCGAATTGCCCGTTTCGCCAAAGCCCAAGGCCTGAAGGTGTTTTATTATATCTCCCCTAAAATCTGGGCCTGGAACCAGGGACGTGCACATACCATCAAAAAGCTGGTGGATCGCATGTTCGTGATTATGCCCTTTGAGGAAGAGTTTTATTGCCGTTACCAATACAAAGTAGACTATATTGGCAACCCTGTTTCTGATTCGGTAACGGACCATGTGCCTAACCCGGACTTTAGGCTGAAAAACCGGATTGCCAATAATAAACCTATTATTGCCATTTTGCCTGGCAGCCGCAAGCAGGAGATCGAAAACATGCTCCACGTGATGCTGAGTGTGCTGCCTTCTTTCCGAGATTATCAGTTTGTGGTGGCGGCTGTCTCTAACCTGGAGAAGGCGTATTACGAGCAGTTTAACCGCGATACCAACATAAAGGTAGTGTACGACCAGCCTTACGATGTGCTCTCTTATGCGCAGGCTGCTCTGGTAACCTCTGGCACGGCCACCCTAGAAACAGCGCTGTTTAACGTGCCGCAGGTTGTGTGCTACAGAACCAGCAGCGTGTCGTATGCTATTGCTAAGCGCCTGATAAAGGTGCCTTACATATCGCTGGTGAACCTGATTGCCGATAAGCAAGTGGTAACGGAACTGATACAAGACGACTTTACTCCTAAACGTATTGTGGCAGAGCTTAAAAGCCTCCTGTTCGACAAGTATTTTATCAACAATCAAAAGGCAGGTTATGACCTGGTGCGCCAGAAAATAGGCAATTACCGGACAGCGGAGCGTGCCGCAGAACTGATGGTGGGGTATCTGCAGGAAAACTAGAACTAGATACTGGTAGATGCTAGATTTTAGATGATAAATTAGCTTTTGATAAGTGTAAATTTTAGATTTTATTCATGTAACTGAAGTTCCTACTTACCTGACTTCAATTTTCCAAACCAACCATTTAGTAATTAAATTCTTCAAATAAGAAAGGCCTTCCAGAGGCCTTTTTTGCTTTTAGGGCTATGGGGTTCTTTAGATGAGCTTTGGACTGCTCTAATTATCTTTTCTGAAACCTTTCAGGGGTGTTCAGGTAAATAGGGGAGTCGGGTAAAGTTACCCGGCCATGCTATTTGCACCACATTTAAACCTAAAAAACTATGAAACCATTATTGATTACACTCTGCGTAACTGGTGTTGCCATTGCCTTGCTTATGATTCGATCTATGCCACAAGATGAATTTCCGTCTTACGGAATGGGAACAGATTTTTAACAATAGCGGCTTTATTAAAACCTACAGGTCAGCCATACCCAACATTGGTTTTTAGCTGGATAGGCTCCGGAAGGACAGTTTTATTAGAATAATTGAGCAGCCTCTTCTTAACTGTGCCTTGTGAGCTAGTGCTAAAACAAAAAGCCCCGGTCTTTCAACCGGGGCTTTTATTATGAGAGAGCAAGTGCTGTTTATGCTACACGAAGTTGTTTCAGAGGAGACTTGTCGAATTTTTCACGGGCGTAGTCTCCGTTTATAATCAGTTCTTTTTCACCTTCTTCAGAGGGCAGGTCAAACATAGCGTCTGTCATGATGCCTTCGCAGATAGAGCGGAGGCCACGGGCACCGAGCTTATACTCTGCCGCTTTCTCTACAATGTACTCCAGCGCGTCGTCGGCAAAAGTAAGGGTGATGTTCTCCATCTCGAACAGGCGCGTGTATTGTTTTACAATAGAGTTCTTAGGCTCCAGCAAAATGCGCCGCAGTGTTTCTTTATCGAGTGGGTTTAGGTGCGTGATAACGGGCAAGCGACCGATCAACTCTGGTATCAAGCCAAAAGCTTTCAGGTCCTGGGCCGTCATGTAACGCAGGAAGTTTTCCTGCTCCTCAGACTCCTCATCGGCTTTGGATTTGGAGAAACCGATGGGGCGGGTGTTGAGCCGCGATTTAATCAGTCTGTCGATGCCCACGAAGGCGCCACCGCAAATAAAGAGGATGTTCTCTGTGTTTACGGTAATCATTTTCTGCTCCGGGTGCTTACGACCACCTTGCGGTGGAACGTTTACGACAGTGCCTTCCAGCAGCTTGAGCAGGGCCTGCTGTACTCCTTCGCCACTTACATCGCGTGTTATAGAGGGATTATCGCTCTTGCGGGCAATTTTATCGATCTCATCAATATATACAATACCGCGCTCGGCCGACTCTACATTATAATCTGCAGCCTGCAGGAGGCGTGTTAAAATGCTTTCTACGTCTTCGCCTACATAGCCAGCCTCTGTTAGCACGGTGGCATCGGCAATACAGAAAGGCACTTGCAGGATGCCTGCCATCATACGGGCCAGGTATGTTTTGCCTGTGCCTGTTTCGCCCACCATAATAATGTTTGATTTTTCAATCACTACATCATCTTCGTTGGTACGCTGCATCAGGCGCTTATAGTGGTTGTATACTGCCACCGACATTACTTTCTTCGCCTCGTCCTGGCCTACCACAAACTGATCAAGGTAAGTTTTCATCTCCCTTGGTTTCATCAGGTTGAATTTAGGAGTGCGGCTATTCGCTCTTATTTTATTTTCTTCGTTCAGGATTTGCTGCGCCTGCCCAATACAACGATCACAAATGTGCGCGTTGATTCCGGAGATCATAACTGATACATCCTTTTTGTTTTTTCCGCAAAATGAGCAAGTAATTTCGGCCATAAATGTATTTTCTTGGTGTATTAATGCTTTATGATATAAAGCATAAGGCAAATGTACAAAATTGAAATCTGATTGAGAGGGTATTTTTTTTGAGCTGCTTCAGAAATAGTTACAAAAATCTGATATAAATTTAAAAATTTATATCATTCTATTTTCGTGTAAGTGGTTGATAGTCAATTAGTTGAGAATTGCAGATATCAACAATTGCTTGTTGATAAATTTTAAATATAGGTCCAAAAAAATGTAGCAACAGGAAATAAACTGTTAATATCTTACGTTGAAAGCAAAAAATAAACCGCTGCGAAGTTCCGCGGCGGTTTATTTTTTATTATTAAAGAATATAGATGTTATGATATGTTACTAATCTTTTTTACGGATTAATACTTCATCTATCAGGCCAAATTCTTTTGCTTCTTCGGCACGCATCCAGTAGTCGCGCTCCGAGTTGTCGTAGATGTCCTGGTAAGATTTACCGGAGTGCTCTGCCAGAATTTCATACAACTCTTTCTTCAGCTTCAAAATTTCGCGGGCTGTAATTTCAATATCAGTTGCCTGACCTTGTGCGCCACCCATTGGCTGGTGAATCATAATGCGGGAGTGGGGTAGAGAAGAACGTTTGTTCTTGGCTCCGCCTGCCAATAATACGGCACCCATAGAGGCTGCTAATCCAGTACAGATAGTTGCCACATCTGGGTTCACATACTGCATGGTATCGTAAATGCCAAGGCCTGCGTACACTGAGCCACCAGGGCTGTTGATGTACAGCAAAATATCTTTTTTAGAGTCGGCCGACTCCAGGAAGAGCAGCTGAGCTGTTATAATATTGGCGATAAAATCGTCTACCTGCGTACCCAGGAATATAATCCGGTCCATGATAAGTCGCGAAAACACGTCAATCTCACGGAAGTTTGTAGGGCGTTCCTCAATAACAGAGCGGGTCATGCTTTCGATGGTGTGCATGGCTTTGCCTTCTATATGATGAATGTATTGGTCTACCCCAAGGCCGCTCAGGCCCTGGCCTTTAACGGCAAATTTCCGGAACTCGTCTTTGTTAAACATAAGGTTTATCTTCTTTACGGTTTAGTCAAAAATAAAAAAAGTCCTTTAATACAAAAGGACTTTTTTTAAGAAATATGATTTGTGTCGTTCTTTAGAACTGCAGGTTCTTGAAGTCCTCCGCTGTGATGTTTTGCTCCACAACAGTTATTTGTTCTTTAAGTTTAGCGAGCACCTTCTCAGCCAGTAGCTGCTCGTATTCCTGAATGTAGTTACGGCCGTTGTCTTGCTGTAGCGACTCGTTTACATATTTGCCAATGCTATCGGCTAGCTCAGCAGGTACCTCTGGCATGTTGAACTGGGCCAGCATTTTAGCTGTAGCGCTGTCTACTACCTCTTGGTTCGTTACTTTAAGGTCGTGCTCTGCTACTACCTTGTTTTTGATCATAGACCACTTCAGCTCACGCAGGTACTGATCGAAGTTTTCGTCAACTTGCTGCTCTGTCAGGCGATCTTGGTTCGTAACCAGCAACCAACGCTTAAAGAAGTCTTTTGGAAGTTCTACCTCCAGGTTGTCAACTAAGGTATCGATAATCCTGCGGCTAAGCAAATTGTCGGCTTCGCGCTGGAAGTTTTCGGCAATGGTTTCTTTTACCTTGTTGTTGAATTCTTCTTCTGTTGTAACCTCGTCTTTGCCAAAAAGTTTATCAAACAGCTCCTGGTCCAGCTCTGCCGGCTCAGTGCGGCTGATGCTCTCTACGGTAAATTCAAACTCACCGTTTAGGTCGGCTACTTCGTCTTTGCTCATGCCAGTTACATGGGCAAGTGCACTGTTGTCGTCGCCAAAGGTCTTGCGGAGGTCGAAACGGATTACGTCGCCAGCTTTAACACCTGTAAATTGCTCTTTGCCTTCTACTACACGGTTGGTAGGAATAAGTGTTTCAGCTTCGAACTCACCTTCTACTGCTTTCAATTGACCTTTGATAAAGTCGCCTTCTTCAGAAGTTTCTGGGTTGGTTGTTTTACCGAACTGACGCTTGATGTTCTCATACGCCTCGTCAAGTGTTTCCTGGGTTACGTCAACAGTGTACCCCTCTACGCTTTTATCAAGCGGAAGGTTAATATCTGGCAACAGGCCAACTGCGTAGTTAAACTCAAATTCTTTCTGGTTATCCCAGTCAATGTTGTCCTGCGTTGGCTCCGGAAGTGGGTCACCGAGCAGTTTCACATCGTTTTCTTTGATGTACTTTGTGATTTCTTCTTGCAGCAGCTTATTGATTTGCTCTACCAGAATGCTCTTACCATACATTTTCTTGACAAGTCCGGCAGGAACTTTACCGGGTCTGAAGCCTTTGATCTGAGCTTTTTTGCTATATTCTTTAACCTGTTGGTCTACTTTCGGAGCGTAATCGGCCTCTTCGAGTACCACCTTCAACTGAGCGTTGGTGCTGTCGGTCTGATTTAATGTAATATTCAAGGCAATGAAAATTTAGTTTGGAACATCTAGTAAAAACAAACCCCCAACAGTGCTGTTGAGGGTTCCTTTTAAAGTGCGGATGGAGGGACTCGAACCCCCATGCCTCGCAGCGCTAGATCCTAAGTCTAGTGCGTCTACCAATTTCGCCACATCCGCGTGGTATTGTTTGTAATGATGGTGCAAATTTAGGGACATTAATTTTATATGCAATAGCCAGCCTGAAAATTTTCTAAAAATATTTTAGCTGCAGCCTCTGTGGCAAAATAGGTGCAAAAAATACATTAAAGCCAGCTTCTGAAAATACATTTTAAATGCGGCTATCTGTCTGAAAATACTTGAGGAACAAGTTTTGTGCATCTGCTACCTTTGTTTCGGCAGGGGGCCTGTGCATTGCATCTTAATAACAGTTATATTTGAAACTTATATAGCCACTACCTGCATTTACCTTATAGGTGTTATTATAACTGGTTGCGGAATACACCTACAACCCGTTGTTATTTTAAAAATATGATTGATCCGGAAGCAGAACGCAAAGAGATCTTAAGACACTACCGGAGGCTGCTGCGCTACGCAAAGCCTTTCCTGAAAGATAACGATGCGAAAATAATAAAGAAAGCTTTTAATACTTCGCTGGAGGCGCACAAGGACATGCGCCGCAAATCGGGGGAACCTTACATTCTGCACCCACTGGCTGTTGCCCAGATTGCCGTGGAAGAAATCGGGCTTGGTACGACCTCTATTGTGTCGGCACTGCTGCACGATGTGGTAGAAGACACGGAACTGGAGATTGTAGACATAGAGCGCGACTTTGGGCCGAGTGTGGCGCGCATAATAGAAGGACTGACTAAAATTTCGGGTGTGTTTGAGTACGGAAGTTCGCAGCAGGCCGAAAACTTCCGGAAAATGCTGCTCACACTTTCCGACGATGTGCGCGTGATTCTGATAAAGCTGGCCGACCGCCTGCACAACATGCGCACGCTCGACAGCATGCCGCGGCATAAGCAGCTCAAAATAGCTTCCGAAACCATGTACCTGTACGCGCCACTTGCGCACCGCCTGGGCTTGTACGCCATTAAGTCGGAGCTGGAGGACCTGTACCTGAAGTACACCGATACCGAAACCTACCGCGATATTTCGAAGAAAATACGGCAGACCCGTAGCGCGCGCAACAAGTTTATAAAAGACTTTATTTCGCCGATAGAAACGGAGCTGCGGCGCTATGGCTTTAAGTTTGCGGTAAAAGGCCGGCCTAAAACTATTTACTCTATCTTAAAAAAGATAAAGAAGCAGAACATTACGTTTGAGGAGATTTACGACCTGTTTGCCATCCGGATAATACTAGATGTGCCGCTGGAGAATGAGAAAGCGGCTTGCTGGCAGGTGTACTCAATTATTACCGACTTTTACCAGCCTAACCCCGACCGCCTGCGCGATTGGGTGAACACGCCTAAAATTAACGGTTACGAATCGTTGCACACCACTGTCATGAGTAAAGCGGGACAATGGGTAGAAGTGCAGATTCGGACCAAGCGCATGGATGAGATTGCCGAACGAGGCTATGCTGCCCACTGGAAATACAAGACTGGTGGCGGAATAGGGGAGTCGGGCCTGGAGATCTGGATAAACAAGGTGCGCGACATGCTGGAGAACAACACCGCCAACGCGCTGGAGTTTATGGATGAGTTCCGTAAAAACTTGTTTGTGGAAGAGGTGATTGTGTTTACGCCAAAAGGAGAGCTTATTGCATTGCCAGACCGTGCCACCGCCTTAGACTTTGCCTTTGAAATACACACCGACATTGGGCAGCAGTGCCTGGGGGCAAAGGTAAACCAGAAGTTAGTGCCACTCAGCCACAGGCTGCACAATGGCGACCAGGTAGAGATTCTGACCTCCAAGAAGCAGCGGCCAAGCGAGGAGTGGCTAAAATATGTGGTTACCTCTAAGGCCCGTTCCGGCATTAAAGATTATCTGCGCGAGGAGCGTAAAAACAAAGCAGAGTTAGGCAAGGCGGCGCTTAAAAAACGACTTGCCCAATTAAACATGCCGGAGTCTCAGGCAAATATAAACAAGCTGCTGGCATTCTTTAATGCCCCTACCGTGCTGGACCTGCATTACCGCCTGGCCGTAGGCTATATAGACCCACGCGATATAAAAGAGGTGATTTTTACCGAAGCGCCTGATAGAACAGCCTCACGGCTGGAACCGAAGTCTTTCGACATAGAAGTGCAGAAGATACGTGGCGTAACCTCCGATATGCTGGTTATTGGCGAGAACACTTCTAACATGCGCTATACAGTGGCTCCCTGCTGTAACCCGATTCCGGGCGATGAAGTGTTTGGGTTTCAGACGGAGGCTGACGGTATTAAAATACACCGCACCAATTGCCAGGAAGGTATGGAACTGATGTCGAACTATGGCAACCGTATTATCAAGGCCAAGTGGACCGATAAGCAGGAGCTGGCGTTTCTGGCGGGCATCCGGATTAAAGGCACTGACCGGTTAGGGTTGATAAACGACCTGACAAAGGTTATTTCCAACAGTTTAAGAGTAAATATGCGCTCCATTACCATCGATTCCAACGATGGAATTTTTGAGGGCAATATTATGGTTTTTGTTAATGACACAGGGCATCTCGACACACTTATGCAACAGATGGGAAAAGTAAATGGTATCCTGACTGTGGAGCGTTTCGAGTAGCCTTAAACAAAAGTAGAAATGTCGACATTAGATAAAGTAAAGTTTGAGGAAGTAAAGAAGATTTTTACCGCCTACCTCGAGAGCAAAGGCCTGCGTAAAACACCAGAGCGCTACGCTATTCTCGAAGAGATTTATTCGCGCTCCGGGCATTTTGATGTAGAGTCGCTCTACATCAGCATGAAAAATAAGAACTACCAGGTAAGCCGGGCCACCGTATACAACACCCTCGACCTGCTGGTAGAAAATGACCTAGTAAGTAAACACCAGTTTGGCCGGAATCTTGCTCAATATGAAAAGTCGTATGGCTATAGGCAGCACGACCACGTAATTTGTACAGAGTGCCATAAGGTAGTGGAGTTCTGTGATCCCCGCATCCATAATATCCAGACAATGGTAGGGGAGCTGCTGAATTTTCATATCTTGCACCACTCGCTAAACCTTTATGGCGTGTGCGGCGACTGCCGCGCAAAAAACGCAACAGAACAGCAACATGAAATACCAGACAGAGTTCAAAGATGATGTCTTGTTTATCAGGATGCAGGACGACCTGATTGCAGGACCTGTAACGCAGCAGATGATGACTGAGGTGGATGAGCAGGTAGACAATAATGTAATGCTTTGCGCCATAGACCTCTCCAGTATTCGCTTTATGGATAGCAGTGGCATGGGCGTGCTGGTTTCGTTACTGACTAAGTTCCGCAACCGGGGCGGTGAGTTGGTTCTGATTAAACCATCCGATCATATCCGGAAGCTACTGATCGTTACCAAGCTGAACGCTATTTTCACCATTGCTGAGAATGATACCTTTGCCACTCAGTTTTTAAAAGAATCGATCTATTAACAGCTTTTTTGGGGTAGGAGAGGCCTAAGTCCGAAAAGGCAATTTAGCCTTCGGAAGGCCTATTTCGTTAGAATAATTTGATGCCTTCAAACGCAGTATCAGTTAAAGCACCATGTAAAGCGGGAGCGGAAGCAAGTCTTTCTCTTCCGCTTTTTTGTTACTTCTGTCTATGTGGCTAATCAAACTTTACAGCTCCTGCAACTGGTATCATTTATAACTTTTTAGGCAAGACTAGTGCATCCAAGTGCAGGCTGCTCTGTTTCGGGGACAATAGAGTAGTCATGTATGCTTCAGATTTGGCCTCAGATATTTATATAATAACAGTGACTACTACAGAAAGGAAATCAAATTTAAGAACAAGTAGGGGCGCATAATAAACAGTTAACCCCGCTCAACCCTAGGTCTTAAAATGCCATTTTGATCTTTGGAAGGCCAATTTCATTAGAATAATTGCCATTGGTTGGCTGCAGTTTGTTTTACGGCTTCATTTTTAAAAGTTTGATTTGAGAGCTTTCCATTGATGATGGAGTGAATGGCAAACCTTTAACTTATATTTGAAGAACGAGGCCAGCACCTGGAATTCAGGAGGAGGTACTTTTAAATAGAATAGATCAAGCGTTTATAACAAGATAGTTGGCTTTTGGTTTACTAGTGTAGCTAATTGTCTGTAAGTACGGATAATCAATTTTGTATAGGAGAGCTGTTTAAAATTTTATAAATTTGAAAGTAAAGTGAGTGAGAATCTCCTTTGAAAAGCATTTTTTAATGGAAATCTTTTAAATTTTCTGAACTTCTTGAGGTAAAGAAGCTAAATACGATTTTTACTATCGCAGAAAATGATAGCTTTGCAACGCAATTTTTTAAGGGAATCAATTTATTAGCGTTTAAATGGCAGTTGATATATTAATAGGTTTGCAGTGGGGTGATGAAGGCAAAGGCAAGATCGTAGACGTGCTGGCACCAACCTATGACATCGTAGCTCGTTTTCAAGGAGGGCCTAATGCAGGGCACACTTTAGAGTTTGAAGGCACCAAGCACGTCCTTCACCAGATCCCATCCGGTATTTTTCATCCGCATATCAAAAATATTATCGGCAACGGTGTGGTCCTCGACCCGATCGTGTTTCGCAGCGAGATGGTGAAACTGCAGGAGCGTGGCGTAGATGCTTCACAGAACCTGTTTGTTTCTAAAAAAGCACAGCTTATCATTCCGTCGCACCGCATTATCGACCGAGTGTCTGAAGAAGCATTGGGTAAAGAGAAAATAGGCTCTACACTGAAAGGAATAGGACCAACCTACCAGGACAAAATTGGCAGAGTAGGCTTGCGAGTAGGCGATATTGTAGCGCCCGATTTTAAAGACCGTTACAACAAACTCCTGGAGCGCCACCGCAAAATGGTGGAGTTCTATGGTCAGCAACTCGACTTGGGCGACCAGGAAGCAATCTTCTTCGAAGCCGTTGATTACCTACGCACGCTCAAACTAGTCGACAGCGAGTATATGATCAACGAAGCCATGAAAAATGGTGAGCGTATTTTGGCAGAAGGAGCACAGGGTTCTTTACTGGACGTGGATTTTGGTACTTATCCGTTTGTTACATCTTCCACCACGCTAGTGGCTGGTGCTTGTACAGGTCTGGGTGTGGCACCACGTCATATCGGTGAGGTGTATGGTATCTTTAAAGCATACTGCACCCGGGTTGGTAGCGGTCCGTTCCCAACAGAACTGCACGACCAGGTAGGAGAAGACATTCGCCAGGCCGGAAGAGAGTTTGGCTCAACCACCGGTCGTCCGCGCCGATGTGGATGGGTAGATCTGCCTTCCCTCAAATATTCCATCATGCTGAACGGTGTTACTCAGCTAAACATGATGAAAGCTGATGTACTAACGGAGTTCGATACCATTCAGGTTTGTACACACTATAAACTGGCATCAGGAGAAGTTACAGACAAGCTGCCTCACTCCCTCGATGGCGAGCACATTGAGCCGGTGTATGTAGATCTGCCGGGCTGGAAGGTGGACCTGAATTTAATAGAGTCAGTTGAGGAGTTGCCAGAGGCCTTTATGAACTACATCAGGTTCTTGGAAGAACACCTGCAGGTGCCAATCTCTATCGTATCAGTTGGTCCAGACAGGAAAAGCACACTCAGAAGAGAGATAGAAAAGGTGGTTTAAATTTTAGCCTGCTATAGAAACAAAGTGGCCCTGCCTATTTAAAGGCAGGGCCACTTTGTTTCTATTCAAAAATATATTCCTCCTGAAATTTGATAAAGGGGCAACAGCTGGAAAAGCGCAGAGAATATTAGGTCCTCTAAGGCATGGGCCTAAATAATTTGGTTTGATGCAAGGCTAGTTAAAATTGTATGAAATTTGAAATTGATAACTACTTTGGCAGGTGTAATAAATTAATGTTATTGAGAATAAATAACTTAGCTAAATATTTGAGAATTTTTGCGCTTGGCGCTTGGAATGCGGCTGGGGTTTGCTACTTTTGCATCCCCATCCGGCAGGGATGGGAAAGGCCGAAGGGCTGAAAGAGACGCCGAAAAAAAATTTTGCCTTGGTGCTTGCGGGGACGGAAAAGCTGCTTACCTTTGCCTCCCGTTTCAGAGGAGGCGGACCTCGGGGCCTGGACCTGGCCTGCAGGGAAAGAAGGAAGGAAAAGGCTTCAGAAAATATTTTCTGTTTTTGTTTTGCAGATCAGGAAAAGCTTCTTACCTTTGC
>NZ_JBLIQL010000016.1:0-117930 GCF_047525655.1 Pontibacter sp. 13R65 | reverse complement strand
TCTATAACCGGAAAAGGAGGCATTCAGCTCTGGGCTACATGACTCCTTGCCAGTATGAAAACCTCCTATACAATCAAACAGTGGCTGCCTGAAAAAAGTCTCCAGTAAAACATTGCAATTCCAAATATAGCTTCAGCTGCCTTACAAGGGCTACGGAAAGTGCAGTAGGCAGTAAAAAAGAATTTCTGTACATTTGAATAAACGAGATTTATTAATATTAATTCATTATGGCACATAGCATCATTAATTCTAAAAAAGCACCAGCTCCTATCGGGCCTTACAGTCAGGCAACTTTAGCGAACAACACCTTATATATATCAGGGCAAATTGCTTTAGATGCTGAAAGCGGACAGCTTATAAATGAAAACATAGAAGCTGAAACGCATCAGGTTATGAAAAACCTTAATTCCATTTTACAAGAAGCCGGTATGGGCCTCGAGCATGTAGTTAAATGCTCTATTTTTGTAAAAGACCTAAATAACTTTGGCAGAATAAATGAAACCTATGGTAGCTACTTTAAAAGTAACCCGCCTGCCCGCGAAACTGTAGAAGTGAGCCGTTTACCAAAGGATGTAAATGTAGAAATTTCCTGCATTGCCACTAAATAAATCAATAGGTTTTGCTTCAAGGAGGATGCATTTGATAGTTGTCTTGTTAAGATAACTTAGTTTCCTATCGAAAAGAAGTTTAACAACAGAACCTGAATTCAAAAACTAGTAACCGGCATGGTCCACCCTTTTAATAGGGGTGGACCATGCCGGTTTTTAATAATAGGCCAAAGTAACTTACTGCTATCTGTCTGCAGATTAAACACGTCACACCTCCTCATCTCACTTTTGTGGTTCTCAGTATCTGAATCTGATACATCAGCTAACGAGAAAAATATTCGTTTATGTGGCATCTAATAGTCGGTTTGTTTGGTTACCTATATTGTAAGAACATACCTATGTACTTCTAATGCTTATGGGCAAAAGCTGACCTATTTATTAAACTATAATTACTCTCTTAGGTGCAGGTATTATATATTATATAAGTTGCACAGTAACATCTAAAATACACTATTTAGGAGGAGAAGTGAAAATATTTAATATTGATTTGAGCTAAATATTACAAAAAAAACTATCTTTATTACAGGGCCTAGCTGTTGGCTTTAGAAGCTATTGTGTAAATATACTTTAAGGATATGCAAAATGGAGACATTAAGTGGGATTGGAAAATTGACAACAAAACAAGCTTTTGGAGTCATAGCATAAAGGAGCTTTGGTCATATCGCTATTTACTTGCAGGTTTAGTCAGGAGAAACTTTTTAGTAAACTATCAACAAACAGTCTTAGGACCGTTGTGGGTACTCATACAGCCGCTTATAACCCTGGTTACTTATTTCTTTGTATTCACGAAGCTGGCAGGAATTTCGACAGGTTCCTTGCCTCCGGTATTATTCTATTCTTCTGGTATTGTTCTTTGGAATTTCTTTAACGACAGTTTTTTAGGTACATCAAATACTTTTAAAGACAATGCTAACATCTTCAGTAAAGTTTTTTTCCCACGCATAATAATACCCATTTCTATTATAAGCACGCAATTTCTAAGGTTTATAATTCAGCTGCTCATGCTGCTGACAATGGTAGTATATTACTATATTTTCTTAGAACTGCCTTTGCAACTTAGCATATGGTCATTTGCCTTTCCTGTAGCTATTCTGGGAGTTGGAGCCTTTAGTTTAGGAGTTGGGCTTCTATTTTCGATTCTAACAGCTAAATACCGCGATTTAAATAACATTGTTTCTCTAGGTATTCGCATGTTCATGTTCGTAACTCCGGTTATTTATCCGTTAGGATTTGTCTCGGAGAAGGTGAGATGGATCGTGCAGCTAAACCCTTTATCGTCTTTATTTGAACTGTTCCGGTTATCCTTGCTAGGAGAAGGATTTGTGACAGTATTACAGCTACTCTATAGCTTTATTTTTATTTTATTTACCCTAATAGGAGCTGTGCTGTTCTTTAATAAACAAGGAGATAAACTTATAGATATTGTTTAGAAGAGGTGCAAGTATAGAAGATTTCTCTGGATAGTCACCTAGCATATACATATATCTTAGGATATCATATTAAAAAGCTTTTAGCCGAAAATGTATCGAATATGGGTGCAACAGGAGCTGGGCTNTTGTTTAGAAGAGGTGCAAGTATAGAAGATTTCTCTGGATAGTCACCTAGCATATACATATATCTTAGGATATCATATTAAAAAGCTTTTAGCCGAAAATGTATCGAATATGGGTGCAACAGGAGCTGGGCTTGATGATAATGCACCATAAAACAAGCTGCTATAATGCCCTGTCTATTATTTTAACGTAGTGTAGTGAGTACACAAATTCAGTTACTTCATTTTTTGAATTTTACTGAAGGGTGTCGCTGGCTACTAAAATGAAGTATGATCTATGCTAGAGGCTGAAAAGCTAAGTTCGTCTAACTTTTATTTAACAGAAATTGAAAATGACCTGCATCCCTACCTCTCCTCCGCTTGTAGCGCCACTAGCGCAGGATGAAACAAGACCACTGTGGTCTGTGATGATACCTGTGTATAATTGTAGCCAGTTCTTGCAGGAGACATTAGAGAGTGTACTTACCCAAGATATACCGGAGCAGCAGATGCAAATAGAAGTGGTAGACGATGCCAGCACAGATACAAACGTAGAAGCAATGGTTTACCGCATTGGTAAGGGACGTATAAAATACTTTAGACAGGAACATAATGTAGGTAGCCTTACAAATTTTAAGACCTGTATAAATCGATCCAAAGGAAGGCTAATACACCTTTTGCACGGTGACGATAGAGTTAATTTGGGCTACTACCAGAAAATAGAGGAGCTTTTTAGCTTATATCCAGAAGCTGGTGCAGCTTTTTGCCGTTACCGCTGCATAAACGAAGAAGGCCAAAAAGTTTATGATAAAAGCCCCGAAATGAAGAAGGATGGAATCTTGCAGAATTGGCTTTTGACAATTGGGGAGCGTCAGCGTATACAGTATGCGGCAATAACCGTGCGTAGAGAAGTTTATGAGAAACTAGGAGCGTTCTATGGTATAGAGTATGGCGAAGATTGGGAGATGTGGGTGCGCATTGCACGCAATTACCCAGTTGCTTACTCACCAGCTATTTTAGCCGATTACAGAAAGCACACAATGTCTATATCTAGCAATAAGTATTTGTCTGGCGAGTACCTGCAGGATCTTCATCGTGCTATGATGCTTATTCAGCAACACCTTCCTGAAGAGAAGAAAAAAACTACATTGCAGAAATCAAGAAGGTATTATGCGCGCTATGGTATTCAGATCGCGGAGCAGCTGTGGCATAAGCTTCATAATAGACAAATCGCAAACACTCAAATAGACCACGCTTTAAGTTTGTATAGGAGCCCAATAATATACTGGATGATTTTAAGACTGCATTTGCAATTTTTTTTGAACAGATAGCTTATGAACTATGGTGTAACAGTAGTCATCTGTACCTATAATGGAGCTACACTTCTTCCTGAAACTATCCGCCACATCGCTCACTTGCGTGTACGGCCCGAGATTGAATGGGAGTTTTTAATCATAGATAATGCTTCCACAGATAACACCTCTGAAATTGCTGCTGCTGAATGGGAAAAGAGTCAATGTAAAGCACCGTTCTCTTTGCTGTATCAGCCCAAACAAGGACTAACATTTGCACGGGAGTTAGCGCTCGAAAAATCCAAATACGAATTCGTGCTGTTCTGTGATGATGATAATTGGCTTAACCCGGATTATATAAATGTAGCTTATGACCTAATGCTGCAATATCCTTCTATTGGAGTACTAGGCGGCTGTGGGGAACTGGTTTTCGAAGTATCGCCTCCTCCATGGGCAGTAAAGTATAACTTGTTTGCTAATGGACCACAAGCATCAAAATCTGGAAAAGTAACTCGTAATGTGGTGTATGGAGCGGGGTGTGTTATGCGAAAGTCAGCTTATAACATTCTGTCAAGAACTGGATTTAAGTCTATGCTCACAGACCGTCTTGGAAAAAGCTTGTGTGCAGGCGGGGATTATGAACTTTGCTATGCCATTGCCCTGGCTGGATATGACATCTGGTATGACCATAAATTAAAGTTTAAGCACTTTATGCCAAAAGAGAGAGTAAGTTGGGATTACCATGTTCGCTTTTTCAGAGATGGAGCAAAGAGCTTTGAAGTATTAGTTCCTTATCGTATCCGAATTAATAAAGGAAGTAAAAGTATGCTGTCCTTCAATATCAAATTTCTTGCTATTCTAATTTCTTATGCAAAGAAACTGCCTTCATTACTTGTAGAGAAGATTAGCTTACCTGAAGGATCTGAGGAAGAGAAAATTAATACGCTAAAACTAATCTCCCTTAAGTCTAAACTTCTCACCTTAACCAAGTATACTATTATGAAAGAGAATTTTTTAAAATTGTTAAAGTACGAACAGGGAGAATTCAATGTGTTTAGAACCCATAAAGAAAACTTAGGTCCTGTTTCTAAAAGAAACACCCAACTAAAATAGCTTATTGACTTCCGCTTATACATTTTATAAAATGCTTCTTTGCCTGCACTTTAATAGTTTGGCCTTTACCGTTACTACATCCGGCTATGAAGCTGGCAGCGATATATTACAACAAAAATAATGCAGAGTACTGTAAAACCTGAGAGTTTAACAATACCCTGCAAAATGTAAATACCTTCTCAGACTAACGTTACTCAAATAATAGCTAATTTTAATGTTGATGCTCCAATTAGACTTGCCGCCACAAGCCTGTCTGGCATCACTATTTTTCTAAGCCTGCTCTTGTCATAGCTTTGATAGCCTGTGGTGTATCTAACCATAAAGAAGCATTGATGGGATAGTTAGCAAAAGCTACCTGTTGCTGTTTATCAAGTATCTTTACAAGTTCATTTTTAAATTCAGATGTGGCTTCTTTAAGTTTAGCTTCTTGCAGTGTTGGGGCATTCTGATATTGTGAATATATTTCCTGTACAGTTAGCATGGTTTTTTCGTTAAGAGTCTTGAGTTTCAAATACTCAGCATCGTACAGGTAAAGATTCTTAGCCATCAATCTGGTTAACTCCAAACATTGTTTTGCAGTTTCGGGAGAGAGGCTTTTAGGTGCATCCTGGGCTACAGAAGCTGTGGTAATGCTAAAAAATAATACAAAAGCGAAGCATAAAATTTTCATAACAAATTAGATTTTAAAAGGTTGGAAGTTTATGATATAAATGCTCATCTAAGAAACCAGCATATTCTGACCTGATATTGTTAAAAAATTATGCCACCTTAAAAGCTTTACTTGTTGGATTAATTAATTTATATTAATGTGTGTCTTTTATAAATAAATACTTGCTATAGTTATTGATGCACACTTTAGGAATGTTCAAGTTTTTACATGATAAGTGCCAATTTGATTCTCTTTTTCCCAAATTGACCAATAGGAAAGTGCTAAGAAATATATAAGTGCTTATAAATCTTAATGATAGCTATCGCCTGATTTTGTATTTACTCTAGATGCACAAACTGTTCAATACATTTTTGATGAATAGCTTTAAACCTTATCCTATCTTCCATGAAAGTATTAGTGCTGTCTACTCCTGAAATGGCGGTAGAATTCAAAGCAAAATTTTCGCAACCATTTTTTGGTCAAGCTCCTCTTTTTATTACGAGTTATAATGATATGGCCATCTGCGTGGAAGGGGTAGATATTGTTTTCGATTTTTTGTTAGCAGGGAATAGGGAGAAGCTAGTGTTCTATACAACAACTCAAAAGTTGGTCGTCTTTTGCCATGCTGTAACAATTCAATTGGCAGAATTGCTGCGGAATTACACTGGGAGTTGCACTTTTATTGGTTTTAATGGGATGCCTTCGCTCTTTAACAGACCTGTGCTAGAGGTAACGCTGCTGCATAAAAATGATGCTGCTGTTTTAAAAAATGTCTGCCAGAAGCTTTTAACTCCTTTTATACTAACAGAGGATCGTGTTGGTATGGCTACACCCCGCATACTTTGTATGATCATCAACGAAGCGTTTTACAGCCTTCAGGAGAAAATAGCTTCAGAACAGGATGTTGATTTGGCTATGAAGCTTGGTACAAATTATCCTGCCGGACCTTTTGAGTGGGGGAGTCGGATAGGTTTAGAAAATGTTTATCAGGTGCTACAGGCGGTGTATTCCGACACAAAAGATGAGCGCTATAAAATATGCCCCCTGCTTAAGACTATGGTGCTTAAGAAAACTTCAGTAGCCATGTAAGGGTTATAGCCTGCCCTAAGCTTAGATAGGCTCTTAAGCGCTCTGGAAGGCTAGTTTCATTAGAATAATTTAGTTGTTGGTGTGCTAGTTGCTGGATTATTAAATTGCTTAACGCTTGGCCATAGATAGCCGCAAAGCTGCATAGCCCTTGCGGGTGCTTAAGAATTCCAATTCCAGAAAAAGTTTAGGGTCTAACATCTAGTTTCTAAAACTAATGAAAAGCCTCAGGAAGGCCATTTTCATTAGAATAATCAATGGAAAGTAATTGCTGTAAGAAATTTTCGGGCTAACGCATAAAAAAAGGATGCTGTAGAGGCATCCTTCTTTTATGCGTTAGTATCTGTGAACCTTATTCAACCGTAACAGATTTCGCTAAGTTACGAGGTTGGTCCACATTGCAACCACGCATTACCGCAATATGGTAAGACAGAAGCTGAAGTGGGATAACAGAAAGTAATGGAGCAAGATGTTCGCTAGTTTCTGGTATCTCAATTACATGATCAGCCATAGAAGGAATGGTGGTGTCACCTTCAGTCACGATAGCAATTACTCTTCCTTTGCGTGCACGAACTTCTTGCACGTTCGATACTATTTTCTCATAAGAGCTGTCTTTGGTGGCGATAACCACAACTGGCATTTGCTCATCTATCAAGGCAATAGGTCCGTGCTTCATTTCAGCTGCCGGATAGCCTTCTGCATGAATATAAGAAATCTCTTTTAGCTTCAGAGCGCCTTCTAGTGCTACCGGATAGTTATAGCCTCGGCCAAGGTAAATAAAGTTGGTCGCGTCTTTAAACTTCTCTGAAATGGCCTGGATCTGCTCATCAAGAGCCAGCGCTTTCTCCACTTTAGCCGGAATGTTTTCCAGTTCAGCCATCAGTTGGTGCAGCTTAGTGGTTTCTAAGGTTCCACGCTTAGCTCCCATTATCATAGCAATAAGGGTAAGCACTGTTACTTGAGCTGTAAACGCTTTTGTACTAGCTACTCCGATTTCTGGGCCAGCGTGTGTATAAGCTCCTGCATCCGTGGTGCGTGCAATAGAAGAGCCTACTACATTACAGATACCAAAAATTGTGGCTCCTTTAGATTTTGCTAATTCTATAGCTGCCAGCGTATCTGCTGTTTCACCAGATTGTGAAATAGCAATTACTATGTCGCTTTCACGGATAATCGGGTTGCGGTAACGGAACTCAGAAGCATACTCCACTTCTACCGGAATCCGGGCAAAGTCTTCTATCAGGTACTCTGCCACTAAGCCTGCATGCCAAGAGGTTCCACAGGCCACAATCAGTATACGCTCTGCGTTTACAAACTTATTCTCAAATTCTCTAAAGCCACTCATCATCAAATGATTGCTTTCAGAGATCATACGTCCGCGCATGCTATCTAAGATAGAGCGTGGTTGCTCAAAGATTTCTTTGAGCATAAAGTGCTCATAACCTCCTTTTTCAATAGACTCAAGGGCCATCTCGAGGCGTTGCACGTAAGGTGTTTGCTTTACGTCTTCCTTAGAGCGTATGTCTAACTCTCCATTTTTGATCACAGCCATTTCGTGATCTTTCAGATACACCACATCATTGGTATACTCAATAATAGGAGTAGCATCAGATGCCAGGAAGTATTCGCCTTTTCCTATGCCTAATACCAAAGGGCTTCCTTTTCTGGCAGCCACTAATTGGTCTGGATCTTCTTTTGAGAGTACTACAATGGCATAGGCTCCTACTACTTCATGCAAGGCAAGCCTTACAGCCTCAGCCAAAGAACAATTGCTGTTCTCTCTAATATCTTCAATCAGGTTTATAAAGACCTCTGAGTCAGTTTCGCTCTCAAATGTATGCCCTTTGCTTAGCAACAATGTTTTAAGAGCCGCATAGTTCTCAATAATACCATTATGGATGATGGCTATTTTTTTTGAGCTCGAAAAGTGTGGGTGCGCGTTTACATCATTAGGCTCACCATGGGTTGCCCAGCGAGTATGTCCCATCCCAATGTTACTGTGAACATCTTTATCTTTCAGGAATGCCTCTAGTTCACTTACTTTGCCCTTCTTTTTGTAAACGCTTAAGGTGCCGTTCATTAAGGCAATGCCAGCACTATCGTACCCGCGGTATTCAAGACGCTTAAGACCTTTGATGACAATAGGGCAAGCTTCTCTATGACCTACGTATGCTACTATTCCACACATGAGTATTTATTTTGTTAATAAAATCAGATCAAATTTACGAGTGCAAATCTGATGTTCAAACTTATTATTGATTAAGTTTTGAATAATAAATCAACAACTTAATAGGTGCCGTGTCAGTATTGCTGATGATGGTTCTAAAAGGACGTGAATCTGGTACAATCTGGCGAGCACCAGTTTGAGGGTCAGGTGGAGTAGTTCTTCCTGTGGTCAGCAACAAGCCATTGTTTTCCTTCTTGCCCAAAAGCAACGCTTGTATATAAGGTGTAATGTTCAGGCTATAGTGCTTTTTGCTTGCATTATAATTTACTGAAGAAGGGGCAGCTGTTGTGGTAAAACTGTAAACGTCCTGAACTGCTAATGGTACACCACTTGCATTTTGTAGAATGCGGTTTGTTTGGTTTGTCTCGTACAATACAAAGCCCGGATGAGCAGGGAAGCTTGTTGAAGACGCATTCTGTATGGGCAGAATAAGTTCCGCTCTGTTGATGATGATATTGCCATGGTGAGTTTTAAACTGCTCCAAATACGGAAATGTGAGTTTGGTGAGCAGTTGCGTGTTCGCCTGTACAAAGCTAACACCATCTGTTTCCTGCGAAGGTAAATAGCCTTCTTTAACAAGAGATGCGATGGCCGTGCCAGACCGATCTGCAGTTACGTTGTAAAAGTTTCTGTTATCGGCACCTCCCAAAGTGAAGCGGTGCTCCTTGATAGCGGTATCAGCATCAACTTTATATTTTAAGGAGAGGCTGGTACTAGCTGAGCTTAAGTTTAATGCTAAAATGCTTGCAGGTTCCACGTTAGGAGATACTATAGCAATGCCCTTCAAAAACTCATCAATAAAATTCTGACGGGTAGATAAAGCACTCGTACCCGATTTTGAAAGAATCTCACGGGCGAAATCTAAAGACATCTCGATTTTAACTACTTCTGCCGAATCTTTTGTTGCAAGCGTGAAGATTCTAGGGCGGAAAGTGCCTGTGCCAATAGGTGTGGCTTCGTAGGGTAGGGTCGTGTTAGAGTAATATGACCCTCTGCTGCTAAAGCCCTCTGTTAACCTGTGCACATTCAGTGTCAGGTCGCTGTCTTTATTTCCGTAGATTAAGGAATAGTCCAGAGTTAAGGTCATAGACACAGGCTGTGGGTTAGAGCCAAACGTAAGGTCAGTACCACCTAGCCCAACTTCAGTAAACGTAGCAGCCCTGGTAGTCCCTAGAACCGGATCAGAATAATATCCTGCCAGAAACGGGGATAGCCTGAAGGTAGAAAGAGAGTCTTCTAAAAGAACTGTTCCGGAATTTATGGTTAAAGTATCTGTAAAATCAGTCCCGATGCGGTTGTTATCCTGCAGCTCAAGCCCAATCTCAGATGGGTCTTCGCAGGCTGTTATAGCAACTAAGGAAAAAAAGAATAGAAGGTACCTCTTAACGGCTAAGTTCATTATACAAGTTAAAGTAAGAGTCTAATAAGTTGTCGTCGGCGCTTATGGTGTTGATGTTTTTGGTAAGCATAAACTCGCTGAACAAAGCATCAATGTTCTCGCTGAAATTTTCGTTTGTTTTAATTACAGAGTCCGCATATTCCATACCTACTTTAATAAAGCTATCTAAATCGCCAGACTGCAGGTTTTTCAGCATGCTGTCGTCAATATCCAGCATTTTTACTTTCTCTAACAGGCTAGTGCTAAACTTGTGCTTATACTCGTGGTTGTAAACCGTAAAGATCGATTTTGCATCCTTGAAGATCGGATCTTTCTTATAAGTTGTTTTCAGGTACATCGGGATCAAGCCTGTCATCCAATCGTTGCAATGCACGATGTCTGGCTGCCAACCAAGTTTCTTCACTGTTTCAAGCACACCTTTGCAGAAGAAAATAGCTCTCTCGTCGTTATCTTGGTGGAATTTATTGTTTTTATCAACGAAAACGGACTTTCTATGAAAATAGTCTTCGTTGTCAATAAAATAAACTTGTAATTTGGCATTCGGAATAGAGGCGACCTTAATTACAAGTGGTTTTTCGTCGTCTCCGACAGCGATGTTGATGCCAGAAAGGCGTACTACCTCATGCAAGCGGTTTTTGCGCTCATTAATAATGCCGAACCTAGGAACAAAAATGCGGATTTCCATTCCCCGCTCCTGCATACCTTGTGGCAGTGTCTCTAAAAACTCTGCTACTTTAGTGGTTTGCAAAAAAGGAAGGATTTCTGTGGCGGCGTATAATATTCGCAATTTAGACATGAGTATGTTATTAAAAATTATTAAGCAAGAGAAATGGGACGTGCAAAATTAGTAATTTTTATTCTAATTTTCAATTTTATCTGTTGCAACTTACTTTTGCAGTCTTTTATATTTTTAAAGTATAATACTATTTTATATGCAAGTTATAGAGCAGGGTAGTGCTATTCGCTCAATAGTACAGGCACTGCGGTGCAGCGGGAAGAGTATAGGCTTTGTGCCTACCATGGGAGCCCTGCACGAAGGACACCTGCAACTGGTTCGTGCCGCAGCCCTGCAAAACGATGTTACCATTTGTAGCATCTTCGTAAATCCAACTCAATTTAATAACCCGGACGATTATAAGTTGTATCCACGCTCGCTGGAGCAAGATACAGCGGCGCTAGCGGAGGCAGGTTGCCACTACCTTTTTGCGCCTTCCACCTCGGATATGTATCCAGAACAATCGGTGCTTCGGTTTAGTTTCGGAGTGTTGGAGGAGGTAATGGAGGGGGCTCACCGCCCGGGTCACTTTAATGGTGTTGCCACGGTTGTTAGTAAGCTCTTTCATTTGGTGCAGCCTCACAGGGCTTACTTCGGTCAAAAAGATCTGCAGCAAGTGGCGGTGGTGCGGCAGTTGGTTATAGGGCTTGGGTTCGACCTGGAAGTTGTTTGTTACCCTACTATCCGTGAAGCAAGCGGACTAGCCATGTCCTCACGCAACAAGCGGCTCAATTCTGAGCAGCGGGAGCAGGCTGCGCAGCTGCACCAGGCCTTATTGCGGGCGCAAGTGCAAATCAAAAACAAGTCGGCTGCTGCCATTCAGGATGACATAGCAGCTTATTTGGCTGAAGTGCCACAACTGCAGCTAGAGTATTTTGAAATAGCTGACCCAGCTACACTACAGCCTGTGCCAAACCCTGGGGCAGCAGCAGAAGTGGCATTATGTATTGCGGCCTATATAGGCCCGGTTCGCCTAATTGATAACATGATCGTGAAGCCTGGGCAAGTAATTTAAAAAACTCCACAGAGACATATCAGGTAGTTTGCGCGGATAGTAATTTTCCAGCATAATACATACCTTTGTTTTTTATTAAATACAAAGCCATGCAAATTGAGGTTTTAAAGTCTAAAATCCACCGTTGTAGGGTTACACAGGCCGAACTGCACTACGTAGGCAGTATCACAGTAGATGAAGACCTGATGGATGCCGCCAATATTGTGGAAAATGAAAAAGTGCAAATCGTAAATATTAACAACGGGGAGCGCTTTGAAACTTATGTTATAAGAGGGGAGAGAGGCACAGGCACTATTTGTTTAAATGGGCCTGCCGCCCGCAAAGTACAAGTAGGTGATATTGTCATTATCATATCTTACTGCTCTATAAACTTTGCTGATGCTAAGGCTCACAAGCCTACATTAGTATTCCCTGACCAGCACAACCGCATTGTTTAACCATTCCCATGAAAAGGGTATCATCCATCTTAAAGTACAGCTCTTTTCTAGGTTTATCCGTCTTCCTGATGTGGTATGCACTGCGGGAGTTGGACTTTGAGAGAATGTGGGTAGAATTGCAGCAGGCAAATTACATCTGGATAGCCTTATCTATGGCCATGGGAGCAGCTGCTTATGCCAGCCGCGCTTACCGCTGGAAAATGCAGATAATGCCGACAGGTATCCTTCCGTCTTTTGCCAACACCTACAATGCTATGATGGTTGGCTACCTGGCCAATCTCGTGTTACCGAGGATGGGGGAAGTAGTACGCTGCAGCATACTAAAAAGAACCGATAATCTGCCAGTAAACAAGGCATTCGGTACAGTAATAGCGGAGCGGTTCATCGACATGATCATGCTGTTGTTTTGTATAGGACTAACCTTCCTTTTCGAGTTTGATCAAGTTCTTAATTATTTTTTGGGCCTTTTCTCTGATCAGTATAACAGCCTGGAGAAAAGCTTTAGCTCCCTCTATTTGCTGGGTATATTCTTGTTAATTGGCATAGGCGTTTTGGTGGGTATTGGGGTGTTGTTTTTGAGCAAACTTAGAAATAACGCCTACTTTAAGAGGGTTGTGTTGTTTGTAAAAGGCATGCTGCAAGGTATCTTTAGTGTAACTAAAGTAAAAAATCAAACTGCTTTCTGGGGCCATACCATTTTTATCTGGCTATTATATTTTGGAACTACATTAGTTGTTTTCTATGCCTTGCCGGCAACCTCGGGGCTTCCGGCTACAGCAGGCTTAACTGTGTTGGTGGCAGGTACCTTAGGAATGGCGGCTCCTGTACAGGGCGGTGTGGGTACTTACCATCTGGCTGTACAGGCTACTCTTGTGCTATATGGTGTTCCAAAGGAGGCAGGTATGGCCTATGCCTTATTAGCACATACCTCCCAAACACTTTTGGTTGTTATAATGGGAGTGCTTAGTTTTATAGTCACTATGCTACGGCCGGTAAAACCGGTGGCAATGACAAGCGAAACTAATGCACCGATTCATGAACTCGAGCGATAAAATAGTTACCCTATCTCAACTGCAAGACCTATTGCAAACCTGGCGAAGCCAGAGCCAAAAAGTTGTTTTCACTAACGGCTGCTTCGATATCCTACACCTTGGCCACGTTGATTATTTGGAAAAAGCCAGACAACTTGGCGATAAAATGGTGCTGGGTCTTAATACAGATGCCTCAATTTGCCGTATAAAAGGGCCTAGCCGCCCATTGCAAGACGAAATGTCACGGGCACGCGTTATGGCATCCTTATTGTTTATCGATGCTGTAGTGCTTTTCGACGATGATACACCGCTTAAGCTTATTGAGGCTGTGCAGCCGGATATATTAGTGAAAGGCGATGATTATAGCGTCGAAAATATAGTGGGGCATGAGGTCGTTATAGCCAGGGGAGGAGCCGTAAAAACTGTTCCACTGGTAAAAGGATACTCTACCACCAACATCGTAAAAAAAATAGAGGGTCAAGTAAAAGTAAATAAAGGTTAAGTAGAATTATGGGAATATATGTTATTGTAATTGTCTTTATGCTAGCCAGTATGTGGGTTAGCTGGCGTTTAAAAAGTAAGTTCAAGAAGTATTCTGAAATTCCGTTGCAGTCTGGTTACACAGGCCGAGAGATTGCTGAAATGATGCTGGCGGACCACGGTATTACAGATGTGCGTGTAATATCAGTGGCGGGCCGCCTTACAGACCATTACAATCCTGCCGATAAAACTGTGAACTTGAGCGAGTATGTATACGAAGCGCGTAGCGCCGCCGCTGCGGCTGTGTCGGCACATGAGTGCGGCCATGCCGTGCAACATGCTAAAGCCTATAGCTTCCTGAAGTTCCGCTCTGCCATGGTGCCTGCACTCAGTATTGCCTCCAGGTACATGCAATGGATTATCCTGATAGGTATTTTTATGCTGCAGACAACACCTATTCCGTTGGCGATTGGTGTAGGGCTGTTCGCTCTAACCACACTTTTTAGTTTTGTAACCTTGCCAGTAGAGTTTGATGCTAGTAAACGGGCTCTGGCCTGGATCGGTACCAACAATATTGTAAACAAGCAGGAGTATGCCATGTCAAAAGACGCGCTCAAGTGGGCTGCTATGACCTATGTGGTAGCTGCTCTCGGATCTTTGGCAACTTTGCTGTATTACGCGTCGCTGCTTCTAGGCCGCCGCGATTAGCAGATTAAATTCTTAGCTTTTTAAGTAAGCGCCTTCTGCCCTGGAGCAGAAGGCGCTTTTTTTGTGTGAGTGCAAAAAACTGAAGCCTGTAATTACGTATGCAAGCATATAATTTTATATCTTTAAATTGTTCGGCTTGCATAACAAATTGTGCTTATATAGTGTATGCTGCTACAATATGTACTTTAATTTGCCTCCTAAAAAATAATGGTAGTTAACTAGTTATACAGGTATGGACTTTCAACTAACAGAAGAGCATCTGGCAGTACAGGCTGCTGCCCGTGAATTTGCACAAACAGAATTGCTGCCAGGCGTTATTGAGCGGGATGAGCATCAGAAATTTCCAGCCGAGCAGATCCGGAAAATGGGAGAGCTTGGTTTTCTTGGCATGATGGTAGACCCTCAGTACAACGGCGGTGGCATGGACACCATTTCATATGTGCTGGCTATGGAGGAGATATCGAAAGTAGATGCTTCTGCCTCTGTAGTAATGTCGGTAAATAACTCTTTGGTGTGCTGGGGCATAGAGCACTACGGAACGGAGGAGCAGAAGCAAAAGTACCTCCCGCGGCTAGCAACGGGCGAGATAATAGGTGCCTTTTGCCTTTCAGAACCAGAGGCCGGCTCCGATGCCACTTCGCAGCACACAACTGCTGAGGATATGGGTGACCATTACCTCCTGAATGGCACCAAGAACTGGATCACAAATGGCAGCACCGCCTCCGTATACTTGGTGATAGCTCAGACTCACCCTGAGAAAAAGCACCGGGGTATCAATGCCTTGATAGTGGAGCGCGGAATGGAAGGCTTTGTGGTTGGCAATAAGGAGAACAAGCTAGGTATTCGCGGGTCCGACACGCATTCTCTTATGTTTACTGATGTTAAAGTGCCAAAAGAGAACCGCATAGGCGACGATGGCTTTGGCTTTAAGTTTGCCATGTCTACGCTTGCCGGAGGCCGAATTGGTATTGCCGCACAGGCACTGGGTATTGCGTCCGGCGCATACGAACTGGCGCTGAAATACTCGAAAGAACGGAAGGCGTTTGGAGTAGAAATTGCGAAACACCAGGCCATACAGTTCAAACTCGCCGATATGGCCACAAACATTGAGGCTGCCCGGCTGTTATGCCTAAAAGCTGCCTACCATAAAGACACGCATCAGGATTACAGCATGTCCGGAGCCATGGCAAAGCTGTTTGCATCTAAGGTTGCTATGGAGACAACAGTTGAGGCAGTGCAGGTGCATGGGGGATATGGTTTCGTAAAAGAGTACCATGTAGAGCGGTTAATGCGCGATGCTAAAATTACACAAATTTATGAGGGCACCTCTGAGATACAGAAAATAGTAATTTCAAGAGAATTGCTAAAATAGAGATAACCTTAAAACAACGCTCAACGCATATTTTGCCCCTAAATATAGTTTTCTGAATTTAAATTTATTTTTAAAAAATAATAAAAATAATTTTGAATTTTATAAAGATTAACCTTAGCTTTACCCCATAATTTAAGGGTTTATAGTATTTAAGTTAGTTGGTAACACACATGGAAGATTACAATAAAATTATTGAATCGCTTGGGGTGCGATTTATTAAAGCTAAGAATCTGGTGTTGCAGCAGCCTTTCACGGTCCGCAACGCCTACGATGTCGGCAACAATTTAATATTACTTCACAAAGGAAGTATCTTTTTTGGCAATGAGGAACAAATGGTAGAAGAGGGGGAACTACTATTTATTCCGGGAGGCCGTAGCACAAGAGTAACGTATGGCTCTACTGATGGGCGTACGATCTCTAACGACGACCTAATTACAAACAGAGAAAAATTCTTTAAAAGTAATAACGATCTGGACCTGATCGGTGATGCCGAAGAGAGCCACAGCTATGTTAGCTTCGAGGCGAAAGTGTTCGACTCTGTTAACTTCTTTGCGTCTTTAGACGTGCCGGCTTTCCTGATCTCTAATAACAACAAGTTAGCCAACCTGGTTATCAAAGTGGTGGAAGAGAATATGCAGGATCTGCCAGGCAAAGAAAGATTGATCAACATCTACACTGAGAATATTGTAGTGGAGATTATCCGCCATATTCTGCGTAACAAGATGTTTGTGGAGCAACTGGCAACTAACAGCACCTACTTCAAAGATCCACGCCTGATAGACCTGTTTAACTACATTAAAGAAAACCTGGGAGGAGATCTCTCCAACAAGGTGCTTTCTAATGTGGCAAACGTATCAGAGGATTATGTAGGGCAGTACTTTAAGATGCTGACGGGCATTAACCCGCAGGATTACATAGAGTACCAGCGTATGGAGCGTGCTGTGTTCCTGTTGCGCACTACGAAGAAGAGCATCCGCGAAATAGGCAAAGACGTAGGCTACAAAGACACTGCGTACTTCTGCCGTCGCTTTAAAATGATGTTCGGTATACCTGCAGGTAAGATGCGTAGACGTGAATCAGCGATGAGCGTTTAAGGCAAGCTTGTTATAAGTAGCAACAACTTCAGAAACCTCGGCCAAAAAGCCGGGGTTTTTTTCTATGTAATTTCCTACCACCAAAACATCGGCACCAGCAGCTAGGGCAATCTGTGCCTTTTCGATTGTATTGATGCCACCACCTACAATAATAGGAACACTTACGGCCTCCCGCACAGCAGCTATCATGGCAGCGCTAACCGGTTTGTGCGCACCGCTTCCGCCATCCAGATAAATGTACTGCAGGCCCAACATTTCGCCGGCCATGGCCGTGCAGGCTGCAATAGCAGGCTTATCGTATGGGAGTGGGGTAGTACCACTCATGTAAGAGGCTGTGGTCTGGCGGCCGGTATCTACCAGCATGTAGCCAGTAGGGTATATCTGTAGTTGGCTGGCTTTTAGAATAGGGGCCGACAAAATGTGCTGGCCTATCAGAAAGTCGGGATTACGGCCAGAAATAAGCGAGAGTAGCAGAATGCCATCTGCCTGCTGATCTATGTGAAGGCTATTACTTGGGAAAAGAATAACCGGAATGGTGCTGTTCTCCTTTATAAGCCGGATAAGGGCAGCCTGATTCTGGGTAGTAACAAGGCTGCCGCCCATAAAAAAGTAATCGACCCGGTTGGCTTCGCTTAAAGCCAGTAGCTGCAGGCAAGAGGCCTCGTCCAGGTTATCAGGGTCGAGAAGCACTGCAAAGTGCTTTCTCCCCGACTCAATTTGTTGTGCTTTCTGAAGTTTCTCAAAGGGCATCCTCTTCCGGATAAACATACTCAGTAGTTTCGATCTCTGTTACCTCGATGGGTTTAACCGCAATATCGTTATTTTTAGATACACTACTTAAGTATTCTTCAACCTTTTTAGAGATATAAATCATGAGCAGCACCGCTAATTGCTGCGTAATTACCTGCATCAGTTCAGAACTCATAAAAGATTTGGCAACTCCGGTATTGGGTTGCGCAGCGGGTTGTGCCTGAAACATGGGCTGCGAAGGCATGTTGTTGTAAATATCTGCCTCGCCGGGAGGTGCTGCCTGAGGGCCTGGAAGTACGGGAGCAGGGGTAGGGTAAGCGGGGTAAGGAGTGGTATGATTGCCTTTTATCTTTTTAGTTTTTTTTTTACCGCCGCCACTAAACATACGTCTCAGCAGAAGGCCAGCTACTAACACGCCGCCTGCGAGGGCAACTTTTTTTCCTATCTCCTGCGACTGTGTTTTAATCTGATCGACGTCTCCCATCAGGGCATTTTTATACTCTTCCTTCTGCCGCTCCAAAAGCTCCCGCTCACTCTTAAACAATGGATTGCTTGATTCGCTCATATCGAATTTTCTCTTTTATCAGTTTTGTAAATGGTGTTGTCAAATGTTTTGTCGGCTATGTTGTTGAACACTTTCTTGTCGAGGCCAATAAGAAGTACTACCAGTATGATAATATAAAAAAGCGCTACAATGCCAAAGCCCCAGAAAGAACTGTTGAGCAAGTGGTTTAGGAGCAGGCCCAGGAAAATGTTTACGAAAATAAGGCTCATAAATCCAGCAAAACCTATTAGCACAGCGTGTAGTAAACCTACAAAAGAGGCTTTTAGCTTTTCCTGTATCTCCAGCTTAATTATATCGATTCTGGTATCGATATAACCCATTAAGTTTTCGATGAGGTTTGGATTTTTTTCTTTTGTGCCGTTGTCTTTATTAATCATAGTTTCAGGCTGTTTTTAATGCTGTATCAGTATACGCGTATAGATTTAAAAATTTTCCGTAAAAATTAGATAGTTTGATTGTAGTACGGAAATTGCGGTATATTGACCGAATATATTGAATTTAAGATTAAACTTTTTCAAGCCGAATTTCTTTGGACTTTAACTTATATACGGTTTTAGAGGTGAGCCCAGGTGCTACAAGCCAGGAAATAAAACTGGCTTATAAGCGGCTGGCTGTGCTCTACCATCCGGATAAAAATCCAGGAAATACGCAAGCCGAAGAACGTTTTAAATTAATAAACGCGGCTTATCAAACGCTCTCTAACCCTACCAAGCGTGCTCGGTACGACCAGCGTCTGCAATACCAACGCGACCAGGAACGCATGGCGCAACAGCAGCAGCCCTATTATAACCCACGCTACCATACCACCCGGCCCCCTGCTTCGGTGTCGGAACGGCACTACCATGCGAGGCCGGTGCACAGTAAGCGGTTTTCGCGCAAAGATCTTTATATTACTATTACGTTTACGACTTGTATTTTGCTTTTTAGCCTGTTGCTGAAAGTAGTCATGGACCATGTAACCGGCGAAGACAAATATAAAACAGCCCTAAGCTATATAGAAGGAGGGAAGTATAGTAGCGCCCACAGCTTGCTGACGGATGCTATTCATTTCTTGCCCAAGCACGCTGATGCCTACTTGACCAGGGCCAGCCTCGAGATGAATGTATATGAAAACTACGCGGCGGCGGTACGGGATATTAATCGGGCCATTATTTTTCAGGAAGACGTAAAAGCCGAGACACTGTATATGCGGGGCAAGTGCCACCTGAAGCTGGAGAACTACGAGCAAGCAGAAGCCGACCTGCAGCAGGCCCTGAAAATGGACAGTACCTTGTATGCGCCTCACCTAGAGCTCGGGGAGGTGAGGCTATTTTATCTGAATGAGCCACAAATAGCCATAAAAGATTTTAATGCTTTTCTGAACTATAGCAACGGTGGCGAGAAGTGGGTGACAGCCCTTACGTACCGTGGCTTTGGGTACTACAAGTTGGGCAACTACCAGGCCTCTGAAGCCGATTACCGGGAGGTGCTGCAAACAGACCAAAGCAACGGACGCGTTTTTTACCTGCTTGGCCGAACTGAAATAGTACAGCAACAACAAGACTCCGCTTGTGTGCATTTTAACAAGGCCTACCGCTTAGGCTACTCCGCCGCATTGCTCGAACTGCGGGCAAACTGCCTGTAATGCAAAAGCCGGGTGGAGCGCCCAAAGTCTTTTATTTATAAAAACACCTCCGGAAGAGTAAAACCATTAGAATAATTTGCTGTGCGTAGAGTAAGCTCTTGCACCTTAGGAATACCACTAGCTGATAGACCAACCCTGATTGGGCTACTACAGCAAGAGCGAATCTATACGATGGGCGTGTACCATGTTCTCGCAGGGCGACCAGGCAAAAATGGTAAAGCGGCCATCCTGTGAGGCTACTAGTGCCAGTGCATCGCGCTGGTCGTGTACAAACTGGGCCGCCGATAAATGCCGTGTGCCGCCATGTAGGGCAGGATTTGTTACCACTGCCTCGCCGCCAACAATGGGCTCTGTCATGGTAATCTGGCTCACTGGTGCACTCCCCTCCGGCCGACCTATTTTGGCCCCGAAAGCGAGCAGCTCGTAAGAGTCGCTGATAATGGTAGCGCCATCTACTGCTGTTAAGCCGGCTACGCCATCTATAGCTCGGCGTAACGTATCTTGCCAGGCACTCCCTTTCCTGTCACTTTTTTCCTGGCGCATCAGGTCGGTAAGAGCAGCATAAGCAGGAGCGACCGAATAAGTAATGGGGTGCATAATAGATTTGCGCCAGGCAGTGGTGCCGGCAGGAACAACCAGCAGAGTGCCGCCACGGCCATGGTCGCGCATAGAAATGGCGAGCTGCACCAGCACGTTTACTGAATCGCTCCACGATGCCGCCGTAGAAAGGCCCAGCAACGAGGAGAGCAGGTTAGGGCAATCAGGTTGGCTGCCGCTATTTTCGTCTACTATCTTTACCTCTTCTCCACGCAGCACGGCTACATTTACAAATTTTCCCAGTCCATCGAGCCGCCGATGCTTTACAACTAATAGCCCCGGCTCTATTACCTCCAGCACAAAACAAAGGCTTGGAATAAGGCGGGTAGCTCCCCACAGTTGCAGTTTATCACCGTTTTGCCACACGCCCAAATGGATGCCTGGCCGCTCTACGGCTGGTGCCAGTTTGGTGAGGATGCCAGGTGTAAGTGTAAAAGGTTTTTCGAATAGTAAAGGCTGCGGACTCTGCTCCGGCGAAAGATAAGCAATTGATATTTTGGGAGATAGGCCTTCCTCATGCAATAGGCTTGCCCAGAACGCTGCGTTGGCTAGTGCCTCTATTACCTCTGCCTGCGGGCCGTGCGCCAAGTCCTGCGCATCTTGTTGCCTGGCCTCCTCTAATAGACTTGCAAAGTGCTGCTCTATGGCAGGTGCCACTGCCCGGGCAGCCTGGTATGTTGTTCTGTGGCTCATGCTCCTGGTTTTGCTTTTTTCAAAGTAGCAAGTTCTGTGCTGTATCCAAAAGTAATCAGAATAAAATTATTCTAATGGTTTTGCCCTTCTGGAGGTGTTTTTGCCTGAAAAAGCATAAGGGCTGCTTGGAGCAAATTAAAAAACGAAAGCTGATTGAAAAGAAATTAAACTTGTATAGCAGGATGTACAGATAGGCCGCTTCCGCAAATATTTGCTGTTTTTTGGGTAAGACAACCACTCACACAGTGGCTGCGTTAGAATGGTGCGAGCAGGAGCTGAGGTACTTACTTGCGGTTTTATTTCTGAAGTGTCATGAGGCTGTTTCAGTGTCTAAAACAGTTTAAAAACAAAAAACCCTTGCCATTTCTGACAAGGGTCTCTGTGGTGATGATTGGAATCGAACCAACGACACAAGGATTTTCAGTCCTTTGCTCTACCAACTGAGCTACATCACCAGCTCTTGTTGTGTCCCCCTTTTCCGTAAGGGTATGCAAAAGTAGCAAGGAACTTTTAAGATGCAAACAATCGGCCAAAAAAATTTTAAAAAAAGTGGATTGCCAGTTTATTCCGAGGTTTAGGTTATATTTATTTTTAAATTAGTATGCATAACGAATAATTTGCCGTGTTTACAATAGAGAGCATCATCTTCATTATTATAGCAGGCTTAGGGATAGGGCTGTTTATATGGCAGATCCGGAAGATCCGCAAAAATATTTTGCTGGGCCGCGATACTGATTTGGCCGATAATCCATCGGAGCGCATCAACAAAACTTTGCTGGTGGCGTTCGGGCAGCAGAAAATGTTCAAGCGCATGCTGCCGGCTGTGTTGCACCTGTTTGTTTACGTCGGTTTTCTTGTCATTAACATCGAGGTAATCGAAATTCTGATAGATGGCGTTTTTGGTACACACCGGGCATTTGGTTTTCTGGGTGGGCTCTACAGTGCGCTCATGTTCATAAACGAGATACTGGCGGCGCTGGTAATTGTGGCCTGCGTTATGTTTCTGTGGCGACGCAACGTTACTAAAGTTCCCCGGCTGGCGAGTGGAGTAGAAATGCGGGCCTGGCCAAAAATGGATGCCAATGCCATTCTTGTAATAGAAATCGTGCTGATGCTGGCGCTGTTTACCTTCAACATTGCCGGCCTGAAGCTGGTGCAGCTGGAGGGAGGCGAAGTGGCAGGCAGTTACCCGATCAGCCAGTTGTTTGTAAATATTTTCGGGAGCAATCCGGAGTCGCTGCACGTGATTGAGCGCGTAGGCTGGTGGTTCCATATTATCGGCATACTAGCCTTTATGAACTACCTGCCTAGTTCCAAGCACTTCCACATTATCATGGCTTTCCCGAATGTGTACTACTCCAAGCTGCTGCCTAAAGGTAAGTTTACCACCAATGCTGCCATTACGCACGAAATTAAGGCTATGCTAGACCCTAGCTACCAGTCCCCAGCCCCGGAAGTAGATGCTGAAGGTAACCCCGTTATACAGCGGTTCGGTGCCAAAGATGTGGAGGACCTGACCTGGAAGCAGCTTATGGACGCCTACACCTGTACTGAGTGCGGCCGCTGTACATCCGTGTGCCCTGCTAACATTACAGGTAAGCTGCTCTCGCCTCGCAAAATCGTGATGGATACCCGCGACCGCATGGAGGAGAAAGGGGAGTCGCCGGTAATTTTTGATCCGGCCAAATACGGCAAAGATGCCGGTACAGAGCGCGTAAAAGCTGCTGAAGAGGAGCGAACACTGCTGCGAGGCTACATCACCCCCGAAGAACTTTGGGCCTGTACTACCTGCAATGCCTGCACCGAGTCGTGCCCTGTGAACATAGATCAGGTGTCTACCATTATGGACCTGCGCCGCTACCTGGTGCTCGAAGAGTCTGCCGCGCCAGCCTCTCTCAACGCCATGTTCACCAACATCGAAAACAACGGTGCCCCCTGGGCCTTCTCCCCATCCGACAGGTTTAACTGGGCCGAAGAGTTATATGTGCCTAATTAGATGGAAGATGCTAGATAATAGATACTAGATTTTTGTCTGAGTCTGTTGCAGTATAATTGTCAATGTAAGGTCGCCGTTCTGTTTGCAGCTTTAGGCTTAAAGGATGTAAAGAACCAGGAAGAAAATTTCAAAAAGTGAAAGTTAATGCCAGATAGGATGAATGTCTATTATCTACAATCTAGCATCTAACATCTCAAGAAAATGGAAAATAAAAGACTAGTAAAAGTGCCTACTATGGCCGAGATGGCTGCTAATGGAGAAGAACCGGAGATTTTATTTTGGGTAGGATGTGCAGGTGCTTTCGACGATCGCTATAAGCGCGTAACCCGTGCTTTTGTGCAGATACTGGAGCATGTGGGCATTAAATACGCTGTGCTGGGTACCGAGGAGAGCTGCACCGGCGACCCGGCCAAGCGTGCCGGTAACGAATTTCTGTTCCAGATGCAGGCGCTGACTAACATCGAGGTCCTGAATGCTTACAATGTGAAGAAGATTGTGACAGCCTGCCCACACTGCTTCAACACGCTCAAAAACGAGTACCCCGACCTGGGCGGAAACTACGAGGTAATTCACCACTCCACTTACCTGCAGCAGCTCATAAACGAAGGCAAAGTGCGCGTGGCAAACGGAGAGGCGTTTCAAGGTCGCCGCATTACCTTCCACGACTCCTGTTACCTGGGCCGTGCCAACGATATTTACGAAGCGCCCCGCGAGGTGCTGGCCGCTCTCGATGCCGACCTGGTAGAAATGAAGCGCAGCCGCGCCAACGGTTTATGCTGTGGTGCCGGTGGTGCCCAGATGTTTAAAGAGCCAGAGCCCGGCAAAAAAGACGTAAACATAGAGCGCACCGAAGAGGCACTGGCTGTGTTAGGCACCGGAGACAGCGTAATCGCCACCGCATGTCCTTTCTGCATGGTTATGATGACGGATGGAGTGAAGAACAAGGAGCAGGAAGAAAAAGTAAAGGTGTTTGACATTGCCGAACTTATTGCACAGGCAGAAGGCCTAAGCCGCTAAGTAAAGGCCTGGCTAGAGCATTTTATGCTCCGGAAGGCCTGTTTCATTACAATAATTTACAGCTGGTTTTTAATTGAAAGTTGTTCTTAGCTAGTTGGTTTATTGGGCAATGACCGACCTGAAGTAGAACAGGCAAGACCTTGCAGCGTGCGTAGCTCCCGCAAGCGTCTGGGCAAAGCAGCTAAAAGGGAAAGATTCTTTTAGCTGGTACCTAGTAGCTATCTATATAATCATCAGAAAAAGGGGCTTTCAACAGACGCAGCTTAGTTAATAATTCGTTAATTAAGATAACACAAAACAAAATCAGATACCTGTTGTAAATTTGCAACAGGTATTTCTATATAGTAGTATAAGCACGTAATATGTATATCCCATTCGATCAACTGCCAACCCATGCCCGCCTCTGGATCTACCAGGCCAACAGGCCATTTACAGAAAAGGAGCAGGCTGAAATAAAACCAATGTTGCAACGTTTTGCTACTGAGTGGAGTAGCCATGGAACAGGCTTGGAAGCCTCGGCCACATTGCTGCACAACCAGTTCCTGGTGCTGGCCAATAACGAGAGCGCTACCTCCGCCAGCGGATGCTCCATTGATAAGTCGGTAAACTTTGTGCGCGAAATGGAAGGGCATTTTCAGGTTTCGCTTTTTGACCGTACGCAACTTGCCTTTCTACAGGAAGGGGAGGTGCAGTTAGTGCCGCTTAGCGCAATAAAAGACAAAGTATCTGCTGGCGAGATAAACGAAAATTCATTATACTTCGATACTTTAGTGAATAATTTAGGAGAGCTTCAAGCTGCCTGGCCACGGCCTGCTGGTAGCAGTTGGCTTTCCAGGTATTTTTAATCCAAACGTACTTGTTCATGCTTCAAATACAATCATCTAAATTACCTGCTTCCTACCTGAAGCAAATGAGCGTTTTTGTGCTGCTGTTGCTTTTGCTTGGTGCCTGCGGTACCGGCCGCTACCTAAGCCAGGGCGACAAGCGCTTTGAGCAGGAACAGTATGAGCGGGCCATCTCCTATTACAAACAAGGCCTGGACAAAACCGACCGCAAAGGAGAGATCAATTATAAAATAGCTGAATCGTACCGTTTATCGAATAGGCTGGAGCAGGCGGAGCCGTTTTACAGGGCCGCGCTTAGTGCCAATTTCCGCAAGGAAGACCTGTATTACCATTACGGCATGTCGCTCAAGTCTAACGGCAAATACGAGGAGTCGCAGCGGCAACTGCAGGAGTATGTAAAAGTAGCCCGTAACCCCACTTTAAAAGCGCTGGCCACCCGCGAGGTAGAAAACTTTGCTTCCTTGTCTGATATTCTGAAAAAGCACCCTGAGTTTGAAATTCAGCACCTGGAGACCCTGAACACCGAAGGCTCAGAATTTGCGCCGCTTATTTTAAATAACGAGTTAATATTTTCTTCTACAAGAGGTGCCGGTAAGGTATACATGGGCAACGGCGAAGGCTTTATTGATATTTATGCCGCTAACCTGAGCGACTCTTTAGCGAATATTGGAACCACGGTCCGGAAGTTTGAAGGCGTAAACCTCGATGGCATGCACGATGCCTTGCCTGCGTTTACTGCCGATGGGCAGATTATGGTGTTTGCCAGAAGCAACGAAGGCACGCGCAAAGGTCGCCAAAACGTGAACCTCTTTACCTCCACCTTCCGGTCTGGTGCCTGGTCAGAACCCAAAATTCTCAGCATAAACGACTCCCGTGCCTGGGACTCATCTCCGGCTTTCTCTCCCGATGGTAAAACCATGTACTTCTCTTCGAGCCGTAGAGGAGGCCAGGGCGGTACTGATATTTACAAAACCACTCTTGACGACAAAGGCCGTTTTTCTGCGCCTGTTAATCTGGGGCCGGAAATAAACACGCCCGGTAACGAAAGTTTTGTTCACGTAGGCCCCGACGGAACGCTGTATATTGCTTCCGATGGATTGCCCGGCCTGGGTGGCCTAGATTTGTTCCGAATAGTAGATGGCAAGCCTGTGAACCTAGGCGCTCCCATTAACTCAACTGGCGACGATTTTGGCATTGTTTTCAAAGATGTAGAGAATGGCTTTTTTACCTCCAACCGTACTGGTGGTAAAGGTGGCGACGATATATACGCTTTCAGCAGGTCAGTTAAGAAGCAGGTGAATTTCTTTGTAGATGGCACCCTGTTCCAGCGCCGCGAAGGAGCCCGCCAGCAGGTGCCAGTGCCCGATAATATTGTAGTGCTGCAGGATGAAAATGGCCAGAGGCTCAGCGAAACAAGTACCGATGCAGCCGGTAAATTCACCTTCTCACTCGATAGTGCCTCTACATACTCCCTGGTAGCTGAAAAATCTGGTTTCTTTACAGCCCGCCAGCGCATTACCACCGTAGGCAAAATGCTACCACAAAGCGAGCTGACAGAGGAGGTGAATGAAGTGCGCCTTACTGCAACCCTGGTACTGAACGAAATTGTGCGCGAAAAGCCAATTGTGCTCGAAAACATCTATTATGACTTAGATAGAGCCGAAATCAGAGAGGATGCAGCCCTGGAGCTGGACAAGCTGGTGCAGATCCTGATAGACAATCCACGCATCTCTATTGAGCTAAGCTCACACACCGACGTTCGTGGCTCCGATGCTTACAACATGGACCTGTCGCAGCGCAGGGCAGAGTCTGCAGTAGCCTACATCGTTTCTAAAGGCATCGATGCAGAACGCTTAACTGCCAAAGGCTATGGCGAGAGCCGCCTCATTATAAAGAATGCCACCAACGAGGAGCAGCACCAGCGTAACCGCCGCACCGAGTTTAAAGTAATTCGGATAGCGGAGTAAGAATAAAGAGACTTTATAAGCAAAAAGCCCTGGTAACTGCATGAACTGCTGGTTGCCAGGGCTTATTGTTTGTAGCCTGACGAGGCAGCCCTGAGCCTCCGAAGCCGTGAAACACCTCCGGAAAGCTCTTTTCATTAGAAGAATTTGAACCTAAGAGAAGGTACTCTTTTCAGGCCGTGAGTCCTTTTTTGTAGTTGCTAGGTAAAGAAGCTATGGAGCAATAAGTAACTCTGCAGTCCGGATCAGGCAGCTAAATTATTCTAATGAAAAAGGCCTTCCAGAGACCTTTTAACTATGTTTAGCTAAAGGCTTTAGCGATTATTGCCTGCTTGGTTTACGTATAATCACCAGGGACAGCAGAAAAGATGTTTCGTTAGTAAGAATAAGCTTCAGTTGATCCTACTGAAGCGCACTTGTTCCTAACTTTTTAACTTAATTTCCTGTCTCCTGCAAAGGATTTGTTAAATTTACAGGCAAACCATCCAGCACTATGGAAAATAGATATTTGCGTCGTGGCGTCTCTGCTTCTAAGGAAGATGTTCACAACGCCATCAAAAACATCGATAAGGGCCTTTTTCCAAAGGCGTTCTGTAAAATTATACCTGATATTCTTACCGGCGACCCAGAGTATTGCGCCATTATGCACGCCGACGGCGCTGGCACCAAATCGTCGCTGGCCTACATGTACTGGAAAGAAACCGGCGACCTGAGTGTTTGGAAAGGCATTGCACAAGATGCCGTGGTCATGAACACCGATGACCTGCTCTGTGTAGGCGCAACCGACAACATTCTGCTTTCTTCTACCATCGGCCGTAACAAAAACCTGATTCCAGGCGAAGTAATAGCCGCCATTATAAACGGCACCGAAGAAGTACTGCAGATGCTCCGCGACAACGGCATCGGCATTTACAGCACAGGTGGCGAAACAGCCGATGTAGGCGACCTGGTGCGCACCATTATCGTAGACAGCACCGTTACAGCCCGCATGCGCCGCGATGAAGTTATCTCGAACCACAACGTTCAGGCAGGCGATGTAATAGTAGGTTTCGCCTCTTATGGTAAGGCCAACTACGAAGACGAGTACAACGGAGGCATGGGCAGCAACGGCCTCACCTCGGCCCGACACGATGTGTTCCACAGGTATCTTTCTAAGTCGTACCCCGAGAGCTACGATCCGGAGCTGCCGGTAGACCTGGTGTACTCGGGCAATTACCGTCTGACGGATGTAAACGAAGAAACCGGCCTGGAAATTGGCAAGCTGGTGCTATCGCCAACCCGTACCTACGCACCTATTGTGAGGGAGATTCTGAAAGGATACCGGCAGCACATACACGGCATGGTACACTGCAGCGGCGGCGCCCAGACCAAAGTGCTGCACTTTACTGAAAACGTACACATTATAAAAGACAATCTCTTTGCCACGCCACCGCTTTTCCGCCTCATTCAGGAGCAAAGCCACACCGACTGGAAAGAAATGTACAAGGTCTTTAACATGGGCCACCGCCTGGAGGTATACCTGCCGGAGCAGTATGCTAATGACCTGATTGCCATCGCCCGCTCGTTTGGCGTGGAGGCGCAGGTGATTGGCCACGTAGAGGGCAGCAACACCAACGAACTCACCATTAGGAGCAGCCACGGCGAGTTTTATTACAAGGGCTAATATTATTCTATTTAATTATTTATTTAAATGTTTAATCAGCGTAAAAGCCTGTGGGCGTCTATGCTGATTAAACATTTAATTTTGTCTCCACTAATTAAAACATCTACCTGCAGACCATAGATTTTTTCATTAATCTTTACCTTGGGCAAATTAACAAAACTATTGATAAAGAGAATGACCTGTCGGATTTGCAGAAATTCAGAAAATAACACCACCTATCAGGCCCGTGAAATGATGTTTGGTCTGCGGACCACCTTTACTTATTTCCAGTGTGCCGCTTGCAAGTGCCTACAGATCGCAGAAATACCCGCTGACATTGCTCCATACAATCCTCAGGATTACAATGGCCACGTAAGACCTAAAAATGACTATTACAGTGGTGTAGAAGGTAAGTTCAGAAAAATACGCTTCCTGGCCACTCTATTTACATAGAATTCCTCTAACCAAGCATTTAAAACCTCGTTCCCGGCCAGTCAGTACAAGGTGCTTGGGATGCTCTCTATGCATATGCAAACCAGGTTGTTAGATATGGGGTGTGGTATCGGAGGCTATACTTACCCGCTATATGAGCTCGGCATGAAAAAGGTAATGGGGGCCGATCCGTTTATTCCCGCAACCATAGTATACCCTAATGGCTTTAAAGTTCAGAAAAGCTATATTAGCGACATAGAAGGCCAGTGGGATGTAATTATTTATAACCATTCTTTTGAACACGTACCCGACCCACTCGAGAATCTGCTGGCAGTGGAGCAGCTTTTAGCTCCTGATGGTACCTGTGTGATACGGATTCCTACTGTTTCGTCTTACGCTTGGGAGCACTACAGCACCGACTGGTTTCAGCTTGATGCTCCCCGGCATTTCTTTCTACATTCCATTGAAAGCATGAACGTGCTAGCTGGGAAAGCAGGTCTGGAGGTAGTAGATGTGGTGTATGATTCTACGGCCGCACAATTCATTCATAGTGAGAAATACAGGCAGGATATTCCACTTCAGGAGAAGCAGCCCCGCACTTTCTCTACCTTTTTTAAGCGGAAATAAAATAAAATACAGCAGGCTAGCCAATAAATTAAATGCCGAAAATCAGGGTGACCAGGCAGCTTTTCTGCTGAAGCGGAAGAAGTAGCCAAGGCAAATTTGGCATAATATTAGCCATATCAAGAAGTATAAGTAAAGACTTATACTTCCATGAAAAAGCTTTTACTACCGTTTTTGCTTGTGCTGCTGGCGTGGCCGGTATGGGCACAGGCTTCTGCTCTCACTTTTAGTACCCGGAGAGGAGAACCGTTCCAGATGTACCTGAATGGCAGGCTGGTAAACCCGGTGGCGCAGAACGTGGTGCGGGTAGCTAACCTGCAGCCAGGGCAGCATTTAGTAGAGTTCCGAATAAGAGGGCGCTACGGCATTTACAGAACCGGCGCTACGGTGTTGCTGCCTACAGGCTACGAGTCTACCTTTGAGCTGGTAGTAGGTAGGCGAAGTGGGCGGGTGCGGGTGCAAAAGTTAGGCGATGTGCCGCTAAGGCCGCCTATAGCCAGCCCTGTGCCTCCGTCGCAAGGTCGGCCAGGAGGTAACCCTGGCGATTATAATACTCCTCAGCTCCCACAGGAGCCAGAGCCACCCCTCCAGAACCAGGACGAGGACTATTGCCAAAATGTAATAACCCGCTACGATTTCGATAAGCTGTTGGAATCGATAAAGGCTAGAGAGCAGGAGAGTACTAAACTCACTATTGCGCGCGCCGCCATAAGAAGCAACAGCATTACAGCGGAAGACTTAAAAGAACTGCTCGACCAATTCGGCTACGAAGGCTCACGGGTAGAGTTTGCCAAGTTTGCCTACGACTCTGTCTGCGACAAGGAACGGTTTTATTATGTATACGATGCCTTTGAATTCGATACCAGCATTCAGGAAATGGAACGCTATATCAATAGCAGAAGGTAGGCCTATAGCCCTCTTAAACAAGCAAGGCCCCGGCTCAACTGCCGGGGCCTTGCTTGTTTAAGAGGGCTGGTCTTTGGCATTTTAGAACAGTAATGCTTTCGGAAGGGCAAAAACATTAGAATAATTTAAAAGAAGCCCTTAACTTATTTGGCTCTAATCAGTTAGCGAAGCCTGTCTACAGAGCGTACCAGATCTTCGTCTCTTTTTATAAACCTGTTGGCTAATGCGTTTAGCAGCAGAGCCAGCACCGGCATATAAAAACCAGGTTCGTAAGTGCCCGCAACATCAGACGCTACCAAGTCGTTTGCGATATAGTTAGCCTGGTAAAAGGTAGTGCCAAACAGCGCCACCAGCACCAACGTATTAAAGAGCCCAAGTTTCATTTGGGTCAGGCGGTTCTTAAACTGGAAAATCTCGTATAGTGCAATGACAGCGGCTATTATAGCTAAAAGTCCGATAGCAATGCTTCCCTGCGAGGGTGTGGCGCCTGTGTTGGTAGTCTCACCCTGATCATTGAGGAAATGGGTGTCGAGCGAAAAAGCACTGAGAACAACAGTTTGGCCAGAAGTTGTGTCTGTTTTAGACCAGATATCAATAAAAAACATCGAAACCATGGCCAGCACCAATAAAAATAGAAATACGGATTGAATTCTTTGGATCATAAAGGCGTAAATTAACTTGCAAATTCACGCAAAAGTAGGTAAAAATCTAATGAAGGTCTTCAACTGATTATAAAATTACTGGATATATAAGCAAAAGAGTCCGTTCATTAAAGGTTGCTCAGTTGGTAAAAGTTTAATTTCAAAATTAGAACGCGGTTACCAGGGTTTTAATAGCCTATCTGCTTTGGGAGTGAGCACATTCATCTTGTACCGTACTACCTTTATTCTTGTATGAAAATGAAAACGGCTTATATTGTAGATGCAGTACGCACACCTATTGGTAGATTTGCAGGTGCCCTTAGCGCTGTTCGGCCCGATGACCTGGCAGCGCATGTGCTTAATCAATTGCTGCTGCGGAACCCGCAACTAAGCCCCGAACTGCTCGAAGATGTGATATTGGGAGCCGCTAACCAGGCCGGAGAAGACAACCGCAATGTGGCCCGCATGGCGCTGCTGCTGGCCGGACTTCCACAGGAGGTCGGTGGCTTAACCGTAAACCGGCTATGCGCTTCCGGGTTGCAGGCAATTATGGATGCTTCGCGGGCTATAGCCTGCGGCGATGGCGAAGCGTATATAGCCGGTGGCGTAGAAAGCATGACACGCGCTCCGTTTGTAATGGCGAAAGCAGCCACTCCTTATGCACGAACGGCCGAAATATACGACACCACCATCGGCTGGCGCTTTACCAACTCCAGCCTCTCAGCGCTGCACTACCCGTACAGTATGGGCGAAACTGCCGAAAACGTAGCCGATAAATACAACATTTCACGTGAAACTCAGGATGAGTTCGCCTACAATTCCCAGCTAAAATACCAGCAGGCGGCACAGGCCGGTAAGTTCAGCAGTGAGATTGTACCCGTTCGGGTACCACAACCCAAGGCAGAACCCCAGTTATTCAGTCTAGATGAGCATCCCAGGCTGGCCCCTCTCGAAAAGCTGGCTTCGCTGGCACCTGCCTTCAAAGAAGGAGGAACTGTTACCGCCGGTAACTCATCTGGCATAAACGATGGTGCCGCCGCAGCACTGCTTGTAAATGAGGACCTGGTAAAACGCCTGCACCTGAAGCCCCTGGCACGTGTAGTAGCCATGGCAGTAGCTGGCGTAGACCCAGCCTGCATGGGTATGGGGCCAGTGCCTGCTGTAACCAAAGCTCTAAAAAGGGCTGGCCTAACCATCCCAGACATTGATTTAGTGGAGCTGAATGAGGCCTTTGCCTCACAGGCAGTAGCTTGTATGCAGCAACTGGAGCTAAATCCCGACAACGTAAATGTAAACGGAGGTGCTATTGCGCTGGGCCATCCCTTGGGTGCAAGCGGCACCCGCATTACCGCCACCCTGCTCCACGAGCTGCACAAGCGCCCCCAAGCCCGCTATGGCCTCGCCACCATGTGTGTAGGAGTAGGGCAGGGAGCAGCCGTTATTTTTGAAAAGGTTTAAAACCCTAGGCCTTTAACAAACCAAATCACCTCCGGAAGGCCTTTTTCATTAGAAGAATTTAGTTTGTTACTTGCTCGTAGTAGTTATAAGGTTAAGTTATTTAATGGTTTAGGAGAAGACGGGATATCAGAAACTTAGTTTAGCGATAAATAACTTCTAACTCAGAACCCTAAACTATAAACTACACAAAGTCTTCTTACCTTTGCCCCATGCGGTACTTCCTGGAAATGGCCTATAACGGCACCCGATACCATGGCTGGCAGGTGCAGCCAAATGCGCACACGGTGCAACAAGTGCTTGACGATTGCCTGAGCAAGGTGCTGCGTCATCCGATTAGCTCTGTGGGCAGTGGGAGAACCGATACTGGCGTGCACGCCAGTCAGCAGTTCGTGCACTTTGATGTACCGGAGCCGCTGGATGTGGAACAGGCCTGCTACCGCTTAAACCGCATCTTACCACCCGACATAGCAGCAAAACATCTGTATGCCGTGTCAGACGAGGCGCATGCCCGTTTCGATGCCTTTGCCCGCACCTATCATTACCGCATTACACTCAATAAAGATCCGTTTCTGACAGAATACGCTTATTATCTGAGTCGCCAGCCCCAGGTGCAGCTAATGAACGAGGCGGCTGCCATTCTGCTGCGCTACGAAGATTTTACCACCTTCTCTAAAGTAAAAGGCGATACCAAACACTACAATTGCAATATGTATGAAGCCGTGTGGGGGCAGTACGAAAATCAACTGCTCTTTACTATTCGGGCTAATCGTTTTCTGCGGGGTATGGTAAGGCTGGTGGTGGGCACACTGCTCGATGTAGGGAAAGGAAAGCTAACAGTGGCTGAGTTTGAAGAAGCCATTGCCAGCCGCGACCGACGAAATGCTAGTGGAGCAGCGCCAGCTCAAGGCCTATATCTGGCAAAAGTAGAATACCCGCCACACCTGTTCCTTCCTTCCTGAATCAGCTCAGCTAGCTTCTGCAGCGGTAGCTAGCTGATGCAATGCAGCAGCTTTCACTCGTTTAATAGTCCCGCCAATTGTTGTACTCTTGCAATAAAGCAATTGGGTTTGTGTGCCAACAAAATAATCAGAGAGTAAAGCAATGTTATTTTGCTATAACACACGAATAGAGGCTAAAACAGGTCCTGTAAGGCATACCTAGAATCAGGTATGTTTAGCAACATAAAATTTACCCTAAAATAATTTTTATATATATAATAAATTTTATATTTACGAATAAATGAGCAAAGTGCATTAAAATTAGGACAAAATGGATGTGTTATATAATTTTACTTATTTAATGCATAAATGCCATTTGTAATTATAATAGATGTAGCTATACTTGCTGTAACATAGGACTTTCGCAAATTGGCTAGTTGGAAGCTATTATAATTAATGTATCTGTTGCTGATCTCTGCTCTGTTATAGTATTAGTAAAAAATATAGTAATCAATACTCCAATAAGGGCTTAGAGATGTTTTATTTTAAGTTAAATAACTGATTTTCTTTGAAGATGTAAGCAACTTTACACTGTTTCTGCCCTGCATTTTTACGTTGGAGGCTTGTATGAGCTTGCCAGCATTACGCAAAATATTATAACATAAAATCTTCTGCTGCTTCTTGAGCAGCACTATAACTGCGCTTTGCCCAGTACTTAATGTATAAGCTTTGTACAAGCATAGTATTCTTACACATAGTTCCTGTGGTACCTATGCCCCGGGCACTATTCCGATTACATAGTCTATTGGTTATCTCGTTATTACCCAACCTTTCTATATGAATTATAAGGGAGAGTCAAGGAAAACTGTGCTTGCTATTTTGCCCTCGCCTTCTGCAAAAAAGCTTTTCAGCTTTTTGCTTTTGCTGGGCTTTTTGGTTGCTGGAGCCATTACAGGCTTTGCCCAGCCGTCTAACAACGGTTGGACCTTACACAGTACGCAAAGTGCGTGTAAGCATTTACTACAATTCTGCCAAGTGTGAGCAGCAGGATGTGATTTTAATTAAACTGAATAACTCAGGAAGATTGGGGGTAGAAGCTACCTGGAAAGAGTGTTTTATCTTGAGCGGGAAAGAAGTGTACGTGAACGAAGGACAAGCTAAAAGCATGCCCTTAGCAGTAGGCGAGGCTATGATATAAGACTGCACCTTATCCGATAACCCCGATGCACTTCAAACGCCAGCTTACCAATACGTGTCGCTGCTTAGAAAAGGCATAACCAGCTTCGGTATCTAAGATTTTATAATTACTTCTAAATAATACTAAGCAATTTTTATATGAGGACAATTTTACGTTTTTTACTATTCCTAACTTTTGTAACAGGCAGCCTGACAGCGTTTGCCCAAGGCAAAGTTTACATCCGTACCAATACCTGCGGTGCCTTCTGGGAGCTAAGCGGCAACGAAGTAGCCATGGATGCGGTTTTTGGAGCTGGTAATTGGCAGCAGCAACATTTCGAAACAACTAACACAACCACACTATTCTCTGCCAGCAACGACTTTATTTTTATAGAAGGCAGTAACTGCGGCACCGAAGAAATGATTGAGTTTATTGAGGCTAACAGAACTGCTATAGAAGCCTGGGTAAGCAAGGGCGGTAAACTGCTTCTTAACGCTGCCCCAAGCGAGGGCCCTTATATTATTGAAATAGGTTTTGATGATGTGCAGTTAACCTGGGCCGAAGATGGTTCTTATGGCTTTTATGGAGAGAAAGCGAATGCAAAACACCCTATTTTCAGAGGACCGCTAAAAACAGTGGGTGCAGAGTGGAGTGGTAGTGCATTTGCACACCACAAAATACTTGGCTCTGGCCTTACAAGCATTATTAAAGACCTGGAGTCGGACGAAGTGTATCTGGCCGAGAAAAAGTGGGGGAACGGCACCGTTCTTTTTGGTGGCTTGACCCTAGCTTTCTTCCAGGGCGATTACGGCGACTGGGCTCCGGCTGACGAGGTTGCCAACATTCATAGAAACCTGCTATCTTACTTAGGTACCAATGACCTTGAATTTGGTACCTCCGGATCTATTGCGTACTGCCATGGCTCAGAGCTGAAGGTGCCTTTTAACGCTGTTGGGTTCTACAAGCCTGGCACAACGTTTATATTACAGCTTTCTGATGCTACCGGCAGCTTTAGCGCACCTGTTACCATCGCCACTTTTACAGACGCAACCGCAGAAGAAATAACGGCTTCGGTACCAGCGAACATACCAGCAGGAACAGGCTACAAAATCAGGTTGGTGGTAAACGACTATGGTCTTGTATCGCCTCCTGTTGATCTGGTGATAAACACTTTGCCAACCTTTACCAGCACCAAAACCGATGTGAGCTGTGTTGGAGGCAATAACGGTTCTATTACTTTACATGCTAATAGCAGCGGTTACTTGTTTGCCATTAACGGAGGCGCTTACAGCACTCACAATGTATTCCGAAATTTAGAGGCCGGTACTTACACGCTGCGTGCTAAGGCTGCTACAGGTTGCGAATCTGTAGCACATACGGTAACCATCGAAACAACGCCAGACACTACCTTGCCTACCATTACAGCGCCTGCCGCTATCACAGTAAATGGTGCCGCCTCTTGTGGTGCTGTTAACGTAGCCTTAGGCACCCCTGTTACGAGCGATAACTGCGGAGTGGCCAGTGTGGTAAACGACGCGCCAGCAACTTTCCCTGCCGGCACCACAACCGTTACCTGGACCGTAACCGACAAGGCTGGTAACAGAGCTACTGCCACGCAAACAGTAACTGTAACCGGTGTAACATCTGCTTTGGCCGTGTCTGCTTCAGGTGGAGCTGGAGCCAATACCATAGTGCTAGGCTCCGAGTCGCAGAGTATTACACTTACGGCTGCCAACGGTGCCAGAAACTATGTGTGGTCTGGAGCAGCTGCAGGCTTAGCCAAAAGTACCGGTGCTACTACCGTGTTTACACCAAGTGCTGCGGGTACTTATACTATTGCTGTTACAGCCACTACAGCCCAAGGCTGTGCAGTTGCCGGTTCAGCAACCATTCATGTAATAGATGCGCGCTGTGGCAACAAAAATGACAAAGTGCTTGTTTGCCACAATGGCCAAGAGATTTGTATAGCAGAAAGTGCTGTAAAAGCGCATCTTGCCCACGGCTGCACCTTGGGCTCCTGCAATACTGCTGCCATAGCTTCTGTTTCTAAAGAGAAAAAAGCATTATCAGTTGAGGCAGAGGATAACAGCCTGGTGGCTTACCCGAACCCGTTCGGCGAATCAACTCAGATCAGCTTTACACTAAAACAAACTGGCGACTACCGCCTGGAGCTTTTCGATTCTAAAGGTTTGTTGGTTAATACGTTGGCGGCAGGCGAAGGCGTGGCTGGTGCAACGCATGCTTATCAGTTAAATGGCAGCCAACTGGCTAAAGGCGTTTACATTGCCCGTTTTGTAACGGCTGGTGAAGTTAAAACCTTAAAAATTGTGCTGAATAAATAGCATTTCAAGTTCTTCGGTTCCTGCACTTTAGCGGGAGCAGGGACACTCTAAAAAAGCAACGCCCCGGCTGAAACAGCCGGGGCGTTGCTTTTTTAGAGTGTCGAGATGGCAGAAGCAATTAACCCACAGGCAAAATCCGGAAGAGGACGGGAGCAATATCCCACCTAAAAATCTTAACTTTACAATCTGTTAGCATCAGGAGCACGTACAGTAGAGACTGATTTTGCGTTAGCTTTAGATCTGACTACAACAAAGATTTCTCTATTTTGGAAAATACACCCAAAGCAACAGGTAAAGCATTTGACTCTGATGTGCTGAAGCGGCTATTCACCTTTGTGAAGCCATACATCAAGACATTTAACTTTATCGTTTTCTTAACATTTGCCTCTGCCGTGCTCTCGGCAGTGCGTCCTTTCCTGATCCAGTACACCGTAGACCACGATATTCTGGAGAATGACTGGGAAGGCCTTAACCGCATGTTCGTAATACTGGCGGTGCTGCTGGTGGTGCATGCCATTGTGCAGTACCTGCACACATATTTTGCCGGATGGCTGGGGCAGCACGTGGTGCGCGACATTAGGATAAAGCTCTACCGGCACATTCTGAACCTGCGCCTCAAGTTTTTCGACCGCACCCCCATTGGCACGCTTGTAACCCGCAACGTGTCGGACGTAGAAACGCTCTCCGATGTGTTTAGCGAAGGTCTGGCCGCCATGATCGGCGACATTCTGCAGTTAGTTTTTATTGTAGGGTTCATGTTTTACATCGATGTGAAACTGACACTGGTGAGCCTTTCTACCTTCCCGCTGATGCTGATCAGTACCTACATATTCAAGGAGAAAATTAAGGGTACTTTCCAGGAGGTGCGCACGGCGGTGGCAAGGCTCAATTCCTTTGTGCAGGAGCATATTACGGGTATGAGCATTGTGCAGATCTTCAACAACGAAGAGCGGGAGATGGAGAAGTTCCGGGAAATAAACAAAGAGCATACGCGCGCCAACATACGCTCCGTACTGTACTATTCCATTTACTTTCCAGTAGCAGAGATTATTGCCGCAGCGGGTCTGGGACTGCTGGTGTGGTATGGTGCCTACGGTGTGCTCGACGATAGCATTACGCTGGGCACGCTCATGGCCTTTATCATGTACATTCAAATGTTCTTCCGGCCAATACGGCAGATCGCCGACCGCTTTAACACGCTGCAGTTGGGGGTGGTGAGCACAGAGCGCCTCATGCGCCTGCTCGACAGCAAAGAAATGATTGCCGATACCGGGTCTTTCTCGCCTGCCACCATCAGAGGCGACATCTCCTTCCAGAATGTTTGGTTTGCCTACCAGGACGAGGAGTGGGTGCTGCGCAATATTTCGTTCGACATGAAAGCTGGCGAAACAGTGGCCTTTGTAGGGGCTACAGGTGCCGGCAAAACATCGGTTATCAACCTGCTCAACCGCTTCTACGAGATCAATAGCGGGCATATTTTTATAGATGGGCACGACCTGAAAGAATATGACCTGGGTGCTTTGCGGCATCACATTGGGGTGGTGCTGCAGGATGTGTTCCTATTCTCCGGCACCATTGCCGATAACATTAGCCTGGGCAACAAAAACATTACGGAGGAGCAGATGTGGCAGGCGGCCGACCTGGTGGGAGCCCGTAAGTTCATAGAGCGTTTGCCTGGTGGCTTGCACTACCCGGTAATGGAACGCGGCGCCACGCTTTCAGGGGGGCAGCGGCAGCTTATTTCTTTTGTGCGGGCCATGGTGTACAACCCGCAGATCATTATCCTGGACGAAGCCACCTCCAGCGTAGACTCCGAAACCGAAGAACTGATACAGTACGCTATTGAGCAGCTCATGCGCGGCAGAACTTCCATTGTAATTGCCCACCGCCTCTCCACCATTCAAAAGGCCGATAAAATTATTGTAATGGACAGAGGCGAGATAAAAGAGACAGGCAACCACGAGGAGCTGCTCCGGCACAACGGCTTTTATGCACAGCTGTACCAGATGCAGTACAAGAACATGATTAACTTATGAACAAAAAATTTTTAGGAATTATGCTGCTCCTGATTGCAGCAGGAACTGGTCTTTTTGCCTGGCTGGGGGGCTTTAGCGGAACAACTGTTACCAGCACCAACTCACAGGACCTTATTATAGCGGGCAAGGCCTTTAAGGGGCACACCAAAGACCAGGCATTGGGCAATACATTCAGGCAGGTAGCGCAGGTGCTCGACCAAAAGGAGCTGGAGGGGGTGCCTGCTAATATTTATTACAATAACCCCGACGAGGCCAGCGATACCATCAGTGCTTTTATCGGGGTGCTGCTGCCCGACACAACACAGCGTTTGCCTGCAGATTTTGAACTGCGCACTGTGCCCGGTGGCCGTAAGGTGCTGCGGGCAGAGGTAAATGCCCACTACATGCTGGCGCCTAATAAACTCTACGAAGCCCTCTTTGACTACGCAGAAAAGCAGAACCTGAAGCTGGAGCCATTTTATGTGGAGTGGTTCCCGGAAAATAAGAAGGGGGTGGTAGAGGTGCCGGTGCTGGAGTAGTTTATAAGTTTTGCTCCTGATGAGCAGCAGCAGGTGCAATAGCCTCCGGTACTCATCTTGCAGGGAAAAATAAATGGTTTAGTTTCCTGTCTATTCCGCTAGTGCGAGGTTGCAGCTCGTACTTTTATCCAATGACTTTTCAGAATGGGCCATAATAGGTTGTTTTGGATTGACGCTTATAATGCCGTAGCCTTAAGAAACATAAGGTACGAGCTACAAGCTCGCACCAGCAACCAGCAAGCTGCTTTTCCCTACAAGATAACCCTACAGCGGCTCTCCTGTTGCTCCTTCGAATTTACTGGGCATAAAATCAACCGTCATTAATTTTCTCAAGAATCTCCTATGAACACAGCCGCTATTCTCGCTCAGTTAGAGTCGTTGGGTAACCCCGCCAACAGGGAGGGCATGGGCCGGTTTGGAATTTCAGTTGAAAATGCGCTAGGCATAAAGATGCCGGTTATTCAAAAGCTGGCCAGGGAACTGAAACGAAATCACCCGCTGGCACTGGAACTGTGGCAGACTAAGGTGCATGAGGCAAGGCTGCTAGCAGTGTACATCGCAGACCCAATGCAGGTAAGCGAGGCGTTAATGGAACAATGGGTAAAGGATTTTAACTCCTGGGACTTGTGCGACCAAACCTGTGGCGTGCTGTTCGATAAAACACCTTTTGCAGTGAGTAAAGCAAAGGAGTGGGCGCAGCGGGAGCAGGAGTACCAAAAGCGTGCAGGCTTTGCCATGATGGCCACCCTTGCCATACACGACAAAAAAGCACCCGACGAACAGTTTCTGCAGTTCTTCCCGCTCATAATAGCCCAAGCGGGCGATGAGCGCAATTTTGTGAAAAAAGCCATCAACTGGGCGCTTCGGCAAATCGGCAAGCGCAGCCTTATGCTGAACCAGGCCGCTATAGTAGCGGCGGAAGAAATAAAGCAACAGGCCTCAAAAAGTGCCCGTTGGATTGCGGCAGATGCCCTTCGGGAGCTGCAAACCCCAGTGCTGGCGGAGCGGCTACGGATTAAAGCTTCAAAGTGAAAATCTCACTCTATGCGCAGTACTGCGAGCTATGGAATAACCACAATTAACCAGACTACCCCTGAGGCTCATAAAGGCAAAAATACCTCCGGAAGGCCTCTTTCATTAGAAGAATTAGTCAACTTATCTGCTTTTAGCTGGCTTACTGTTCGCAAGGTTTATCCATATCGGCGGGTGCTAAAACAGGAAAAGCCGGCAATTCTTTCAAATGCCAGCTTTCTATTTTCTGTTACTGTACCAAGTTGTTATTCTGCAGCTGCTGCCGTGCTTGTGCCGTCTTTCAGCTCCACAATTTTTGCCCTTAGGGCATCCAGATCGGGCTTATGGCCTTTTGCTACCTCTGCTGCATCGAGCTCCATTAGCATCTCCTGCATCTGTTTCAGGTATTGCGCTTTGTCTTTTTTCAGGCAGTCTTTTTTAAGGTCGTGGCAGTTGCCGTTTTCGTCCATAGGCTTAAACATACTACCTTCACCATATATCAGCCACTTCGAGTTCAAATCAGGGAAGTGCTTGATAATCGCGACGAGTTCATCTAACATGTAATCTTGTCCGCAGATAATATTTTCCAGCACTTGGGTGTCGCTACCCGTTATCTTCTGAATTTCTGGAATTTCAAGCTCTTTCAGGTGTGTGTAAAACCTAAACCTTTTCCCTATTTGTTGTAAATCGATGGCCATAAATCGGAATTTTTTTAGATATTCAGATAACTATACGTATCTATAACAGAATCCGTCATAAAAAATTCCAGACCAACCGTTGTTATTACTTAACCCGGTAAAAGTATATGCAAAAATAGCTTGTATTAGTCCAGTTCTTCTGTTTGTAACTGCCTTTCATACAGTTCTTTATAAAGCCCCTGCTCCCGAATCAGGACTTCGTGTGTGCCGTGCTGCACAATCTCCCCATCTTCCAGCACCAGAATGCGGTCTGCCAGCTTTACCGACGACACCCGGTGCGAGATAATAATGGAAGTTCGGTTAGCCATAATGCGCTGCAAACTGTTCAGAATAGCATTTTCTGTCTTTGTATCTACTGCCGAGAGAGAGTCATCGAGAATGAGGATGCTAGGCTCACGCACCAGTGCCCGGGCAATAGACACCCGCTGCTTCTGCCCACCTGACAAGGTAATGCCCCGTTCGCCTAGTTTTGTCTCGAACTGCTCCGGAAACCGGATAATATTTTCGTACACGTCGGCATCTTTAGCTGCCTGCACCATTTGCTCCTCCTGTATATCTGGTAAACCAAAGCCAATGTTGTTACTGATGGTGTCGGAGAACAGGAAAACATCCTGCGGCACATAGCCAATCTGGCTGCGCAGGTTTTTGAGGTTATAGTCGCGCACGTCTATGCCATCTATTAGGATGCGGCCGCTGGTTACATCGAACATGCGGGGCAGCAGGGTGGCAATGGTGCTCTTGCCAGAGCCCGTGTTCCCGATTACGGCCAGCGTTTCGCCATGCTGAATCCGGAACGATACATTCTTCAGCGCATGGATGTTAGTGTCCGGGTAAACAAAGTTCACATCTTCGAACACAATATCGCCTTCTATCTGCTTGCTGATGTTGTTGCGGGAGATAATAGTGGTTTTAGTATTTAGGAACTCGTTGATACGCTCCTGCGAGGCAGCGGCTCGCTGCACCAGGCTAGCCGTCCAGCCAAGGGCGGTTACGGGCCAGGTAAGCATGTTTACGTAAATCACAAACTCGGCAATGTTACCTGTGGTGATGCTGCCGTTCATCACTTCCTGTCCGCCAATGTAAATGGTAATAATCGTGCTCAAACCCACCAAAAAAAGAATGAGCGGGAAAAAGAGCGAGTTTACAAAGTTCAGGTCCAGCGATTTATCTTTGTAGGTGTTGCTGGCGGTAGTAAAGTTATTGTGCGAATCATCTTCGCGCACAAACGATTTGAGCACCCTGATACCTGAAAAAGCCTCCTGTACAAAGGTAGTGATGCCGGAGAGGCTGCGCTGGATCTCATCAGACTTTCGCTGGATAATGTTATTTACATAATAAATACTGATGGCCAGGATCGGCAAGGGCAGCAACGTATAGAGCGTGAGCTTTACGTTAACCGAGAGCATATACGGTATTACCATCATAAACAGCACCACCAGGTTGAGGCCGTACATAATGGCCGGCCCCAGGTACATGCGCACCCGGCTAACATCTTCGGAGATGCGGGCCATCAGGTCGCCGGTGTTGTTTTTGCGGTAAAAGCTGAGCGGCAGGCTCTGGTAGTGTTCGTAAATCTCGTTTTTCAGGTCGTTCTCGATCAGGCGGCTCATTACGATAAGGGTTTGGCGCACAAAGAACAGAAACAGACCGCGCAGCAGCGCCATAGCTAAAATCACTATGCCATAAACTAATATGCTCTTTGCGAAAGTATCGTAGATGGTCGCCTGCTGGGTCATACCCTCGTAGAGCTGGTGCAGGTTTATGCCTTCTTTAATCAGATCAAAGGCATAGCGCACCACCTGCGCCGGCAGAATCTGAAAATAATTGGAGATAATAGTAAATACGAGCCCCCAGAAGAGCCTCGATTTATATTTTAAAAGATATTTATTTAAGTAGCTTAACGATTTCACAGTTTTATAGCTTCAGGCACCTTGGCTTTTACGTAGACTTACAAAGTACAAATTGAATTCTTAAAAAAAAGAAGTAATTTTGCGCTCGCAAACGGCAGGCTGTATCACCCACTCTGTACAAAGATAAGCAACCCTTAATCAATTGCATTGATGGTAAAGACGAAAGAAGTAAAACAGCAGCAGGAAATGTCGGTATTTAGTCAGCTCGCAGAGCACAACCACGAGAAGGTTGTTTTCTGCCACGACCACGACACCGGTCTTAAAGCCATTATAGCTATACACAATACTGTGTTGGGGCCTGCTCTGGGTGGTACGCGCATGTGGGCCTACACTTCAGAGGCTGAGGCACTGGAAGATGTACTGCGCCTATCGCGGAGCATGACCTATAAGGCCGCCATTTCAGGCCTCAATGTAGGAGGGGGCAAGGCTGTCATTATAGGCGATGCCGCCAAAGACAAGTCTGAAGCGCTTTTCCGGAAATTTGGTCGCTTTATCAAAAACCTGAATGGCGCCTTTATAACGGTAGAAGACATCGGTACTACTTCTAAAGACATGGAGTACATCCGTATGGAGACAGAGAGCGTGGCAGGTATGCCTGAGACAATGGGCGGAGGCGGAGACCCATCTCCAGTGATGGCCTACGGCACCTACATGGGCATAAAGGCAGCTACAAAAAAGGCTTTTGGAACAGACTCACTGGATGGGAAAAAGATAGCTGTGCAGGGTGTGGGAAACGCCGGAGTTTTTCTGGTGGAGCTGCTAACCAAGGAAAATACAAAAGTCTTTATTACCGATATCTATGCAGACCGCCTGCGCGATGTTTCGGCTAAATACGGGGCACAGGTAGTCGGCATGAACGAAATATATGATCTGGATGTAGATATATTTTCGCCCTGCGGGCTTGGCGGCACTATAAACGATAAAACTATAGACCGGCTCAGGTGCAGGATTATAGCAGGAAGCGCCAACAACCAACTCCGCGATGAGCAGGTGCAGGGGCAGGCCTTACAGGAACGGGGCATTTTTTATGCGCCGGATTTTCTAATAAATGCCGGAGGCCTTATAAACGTGTATTCCGAGATAGTGGGCTATAACAGAGAGAGAGCCTACGCACAGGCCGAGCGCATTTATGGCTATACGCTCGAGATTTTTGAAAAAGCCGAAGAAGAAGGCATTTCTACCCAGCAGGCTGCCATTCAGATTGCTGAAAAGCGCATTGCAGATATTGGGAAGGTAAGGTCATCTTATTAGAAATGAGTACCGGGAAGGTTTGAGAAGAAGAGTGCTGCACTACCTGCGGCACTTTTGTGTTAGGTGGCATATGCTCACGGAACAAAATAAAAGTTAGTAGTGTAAGTCAATAGCTTTGTTCCAAGTACGGCCTGGTGCTCCTAATTAAGTACTAGTATACAACACAACGTTCTTTATATTTAACATTATGCTCAACCGCAGAACATTACGAATCAAGGCGATGCAAGCAATCTATGCCTATACGCAGGCCGAAGGTTCAGATTATCTGCTGGCGTTAGACCAGATAGGCGAGGATTTCGCACCAGATCTTAACTCGATGGAGGTGCAGGACAAAAAGCTGCTAGAAGGCAAGAAGCAGATCGCCACGCTCCTCTTTAAAGAGTGGCACGAAACAAAGAAATTCGAAACCGACGAAACAGATAAAGAAATAATCGGTGCGGTAAACAGAGCCATCGGTTGGTATCAGAACCAGCTTAAGAAAGATTATAGTGCCTATGCAAACCAGATGGTGGGTGCTGTAGAGCGTATTTACGATCATTACCTGGCTACCCTGCAAATACTGCAACTGCTGGTAAGCCTGATAGAGGAGGAGGAAGAGAAAAAGGAGAAACGTTTTACGGAATCTAAAGGTCCGAATGTAAAGCAGTTTTTGCGCAACACGGTGGTGCAGCGCATTCTGGCAAACAAATCTTACCAGGAGCACATTATCCGCAGAAGCATTAGCTGGGGCTCCGATATAAGCGAAATAAGGCTGGCTTACAAGAATGTGCTGAAGCAGGATGAAGCCTTTCTGAACTACTTGGCATTGCCTGAACCCACTCCTGAAGACGACCTGGAGATCACCAAACATATTTTTAAAAACATTATTTTTAAAGAAAAAAACTTACAATCTTTGTTTGAAGAGCAGGATTTGAACTGGTTCGAGAACAAGGCCATTGTAAAAAGCCTCGTGAACAAAACGGTGAAATTGTTTGGCGAGGAAACAGCCGGAGAAGACCTGAAACTGCTTGACCTGTCTGCCAACTGGGAAGACGACAAGGCCTTTTTTGAGGAGCTTTACCACCAGACCCTCCAGGACGATGAAAAATACGAAGCCCTTATTTCCGGCAGTGTAAAGAACTGGGATGTGGAGCGCGTGGCCTCCCTTGATAAGATAATCCTGAAAATGGCGCTTTGCGAAATGCACATCTTCCGGAGTATACCCGTAAAAGTAACTATTAACGAGTATATAGAAATATCTAAGCTATACAGTACACCAAAAAGCAAACAGTTCGTTAATGGTGTATTGGATAAAATGGCGCAGGAGCTTTCTACCAAGGGAGATATCCGTAAGTCAGGCAGAGGCTTGATAGACAACAAGTAGCCTTCTGGTAATATCGTAAAAGAGAAAAACACGTACGCGACTATATAATTTGGAATAACTATGAGTAAGACGACAACAGCCTTAGTAGCCTTTGTATCAGGTGCTGCCGTTGGAGCCGCAGTTGGCATTCTGTTCGCCCCCGAAAAAGGTATAGAAACCCGCAGCTGGTTTAGCTATCGCCTGGAGAAATACCGCGATACGCTTTCTGACCTTCTGGAGCAACTGATGCTGAACCGCGACATGATGCCATCTACTGCTAAATCGGAAGGACAGCGAGTAATTCAGGATGCCAAAGAAAAAGCTGAAAAGCTATTAGGAGATGTAGACTCACTGATCAACGAAATAAACAGTAGAAAAGAAATCTAGAAGAATGACACAGATAACACTTATACCTGGCGATGGCATTGGACCTGAAATTACAGAAGCTGTAAAAGCCATTTTCAGCGCTGCCAATGTACCTGTAACCTGGGAAGAGGAGAATGCTGGCCAGACAACCTTTGATGCCATGGGAGAGCTTTTACCAGCCTCTCTCCTTGCGTCGCTGGAGAAAAACAAAGTAGCCTTAAAAGGTCCTATTACCACACCGGTAGGTAAAGGATTTAAAAGTGTAAATGTGCAGTTGCGCCAAATGTACGACCTGTACGCTAACGTAAGACCTGCCAAAACCACACCCGGTATTACCTCCCGGTTTAGTAATGTAAACCTGGTGCTGTTCCGCGAAAACACCGAGGGCCTTTACTCCGGCCTCGAGATTTTTGACGAGCGCCTGCAAATTGCCGACTCCATTTCGCGTGTAACGAAACTTGGTTGCGAGAAAATAGTTCGTGCCGCTTTTGCCTATGCTGATAAGCATGGTTGCAAAAAAGTAACGGTAGCGCACAAAGCCAATATTCTGAAGCACGCCGGCGCCATGCTGCTGAACGTTTCTAAAGAGATTGCGAAAGACTACCCGCACATTCAGATGGAAGACAAGATCATCGACAACATGTGTATGCAGCTGGTAATGAAGCCGGAGCAGTTCGATGTGGTGGTTACAACTAACCTTTTCGGCGATATTCTTTCTGATTTGTGTGCCGGTCTGGTAGGTGGATTAGGCGTAGTGTCTGGTGCCAACATAGGCGATAACATGGCTATATTTGAAGCCGTGCACGGCTCTGCCCCAGATATTGCCGGCAAAGGCCTTGCAAACCCGACAGCACTGTTGCGCTCTGCTATTATGATGCTGCACCACATTGAGTTGAAGGACTATGCCTATAAAATAGAGAAGGCTCTCGACGCAACCTTAGGCCAAAAAGAAGAGTGTACCGGTGACCTTGGCGGCAGCGCCAGCACCATGCAGTTCGCTCAGAACATTATTGCCAAGTTAGGCTAAATCTGAATTTAAATTTGCCATGAAAAAGAATCTGTTTTTTTCGTTAAGTCTGGCTGTTGCCCTGCTGGCAACAAGCTGCGACCAAAACAATACCTCCAATAACACAACAGCCGGAGAAGCAGCTGCTAACACCGAGCAGGCCTCTGCCACCATCGATAACCCTAACGTAGTTTCTTCTGATAACGAGACGGCAACTACAGGCAACGGTGCGGTAATAGCCTTTGAGGAGAAGGAGTATAATTTCGGCACTATTAACCAAGGCGAAGTGGTTAGCCATACGTTCAAATTTACCAACACAGGCAGCACGCCGCTGGTAATCGAAAGTGCATCTGCCACCTGTGGTTGCACAGTGCCTCAGCCGCCTAAAGACCCCATTGCACCAGGCCAGAGCGGCGAAATAAAAGTGCAGTTTAACAGCACAGGCAAGTCTGGGCAGCAGCAGCCGATTATTACGGTAAGAGCCAACACAGAGCCAAACATTGTGCAACTGTCGCTAAAAGGCACAGTGCAGGGTACTTATCCTACGGCAGGTGCCCAAGGTCCGGTAAGACAAAATTAAAATTTAAATTCCGCGTTAAAGAATATCAAAAACAATATGCAGACTATATTTCTTCAGGCCGCATCCGAGGGCTTCCCGGTGCAGTTGGTTATGTTCGGAGCCATTATTCTGGTAGCTTACTTTTTTATGATCCGACCACAACAGAAAAAAGTGAAGGAGCAGAAGAAGTTTCGTGATGAGCTCACAAAGGGTATGGACGTGATCACGATAGGTGGCCTGCACGGAAAAATAGTGGCAGTAGACACAGACACTGTGCTGCTGGAAGTAGACAAAGGTATCCGTTTAACTTTTGATAAGGCTTCTATTTCTATGGAAGCTACTACCAAAGTGAAATAAAGCACGAGCAGCTTTGCCATTTGAGAAACTCAAAAATATAGTTCTATGGGCATTCAGGCCCTTTAGACCACAAACAAAGCAATACTGGAGAATAGTATTGCTTTGTTTTATGGCAGCCTCTACTTTCTGGCTGCTCAATGCTTTAAACAAAAGCTATTCTACACAAACAACATACCCGATTAAGTTTGTGTACCCTGAGTCGCGGCTGGTGCCCGTAAAGCCGCTGCCGGAAGAAGTAATTATAAACGTGACTGGTAAAGGGTGGAAACTGCTTCGCAAATCGCTGAAGGTAGATGTGAAGCCTGCTGAAATCCAGGTAGCCACTTTGCCCCGAAACAACTATGTGCTTGGCTCTTCGCTGCGGCCGGCTCTCGTTAATTCCTTAGATGGATTAGTGCTGAACTTTGTGGTGACAGACACCATCTACTTCGACATTGATGAGAAAATAAGGCGCCGTATTCCCTTACGCCTCGACCCGAAGCAGAAAATAACAGATGACCGCTTCTCTGTAGTAGGACCCGTTACCATAGAGCCAGATTCCATTACTTTTGTAGGGCCTTCTACCATGGTGAGCACCCTGCCAGATCCTTTTTTGCTACGGCTGCCAAACACACTTACTGCCCCTGCCAAATTAGAAGTCCCTATTAACTTCGATAACAAGCCTCTTGTAAAGTCCAATGTTGCACAGGCTACTGTGTCTGTTAATGTAAAAGGGCTCGTGCAGGAGGAGCGCCAGATCATTCCGGAAATAGTAAACGCACCGCCCGGACGTAAGCTTAACTTACGCCCTGCTTATGTAATGGTGCGGTATCAGCTGCTGGAAGACTCTGTGGCCATTATAAACCGCGATACCTTTAGGGCAGTGCTGGACTTTGCCAAATACAACTCCCGCGACTCTACGCTGGTGCCGGAGCTAATTCAGAAACCTTTGGGTGCCCGCCGCGCAAGGCTTTGGCCGGAACGTGTAAAAGCAGTTGTAGAAACAGACAGGTAGCTATGCGCAAAATAGGTATAACGGGAGGTATAGGAGCCGGCAAGACAATAGTATGTCGTGTATTTCAGCTGCTCGGCGTACCTGTTTACGACTCCGATGCCAGAGCCAAATGGGTAATGCAGCACGATGCAGTACTGAAGGATAACTTAACAGCTGCCTTTGGACCAGCTGCATACACACCTTCCGGAGAGCTTAACCGCCCTCACATTGCCAGTATAGTATTTAATAACCCGGAGCAGCTCGCCCGGCTCAACAGCTTGGTACACCCCCGCGTAGCCATCGACTTTGAGTCATGGGCGCTTGCACAGGCTCCCGCACCCTATGTGCTGAAAGAAGCAGCGCTTATGTTTGAGTCGCAGGCCTGGAAGCAGATGGATGAGATCATTACTGTATTTGCCCCCTTGGATGTTCGTATGAAGCGCCTGCTCGCACGGGACCCGCACCGTACAGAGGCTGACATCAGAGCCATTATAGAAAAGCAGCTTCGGGAAGAAGAAAAAATGGCTCGTGCCGATTATATTATTTATAACGACGATCAGCAACTCCTCCTCCCGCAGATTACAGCCCTTCACAAGCATTTTCTCGCCCCACAGTAATCCTTCGCATCAGCAAGTTATCAAAGCCTCTGGAAGGCCATTTTCATTAGCAGAATTGTTGTTTGCCAGCTAAACTATTCCTTTTCATTTATGCCTTATAAATTGTGAGGCAAGAGATAACAGCAGTAGCAACTAGCGCAGTAGTTTGTATAAGCATAGACCCTCCTCTGGCTGTGACAACGGCATTGAATGGCCTTGTGGCAGGTGCTTCATCTAAGTCTAAGCTTCTCGTAGCTTAAAAAGGCTCCGGAAGGGTTATTTCATTAGAATAATTTCGAAGTTATTGAGCAGTTGCCAATTTGGGTATGGCTAAGCTAGCAAGAATTGCTGCAGGAGAGTTTTAGCAAGTTTGTTTTCTACGCTTTAAATTTTGCCTGGTAAGGATGCCCTAATATTTATTGACCTGATAAGCCGTTACCTATTCAAAAATGGTGAAGGAAGCGGATAAAAAGCTTAGAAAAAGAGCTGATACTGAGAAGGGTAGAAATAAAAAAAGGACAACTTTGCAGTTGTCCTTCTGTGGGGCGTACTGGATTCGAACCAGTGACCCCCTGCTTGTAAGGCAGGTGCTCTGAACCAGCTGAGCTAACACCCCGATTTTTTGTTTTGGTGACCTTTTGTCCCCGTTTGATGATGCAAATATGGGGCATATTTTTGTAACTGCAAAACATTTGCAAAAAAAATGTAAAAATTTTTTTTGTGGCCCCAGGCCCCTTTGTACCCCTTTATTAAAACTGTACCTTTATGTTTTTATAAGGTGCTTTAAACCTGATATTTCCATTGAAGAAAAGAGGTGTTGTTAAAAAAGTGCTATTCTATACTGCCCTTATAATTGTGGCAGTTATAGGCATTGTGCTTGGGGCTGTGTATACTTACCAGGATAAAATTATCGGCATGTTTGTGACCGAAGCGAACAAGCATATCCGCACAAAGGTGGAAGTTGAGAAAATTTCGCTTTCGCTTTACGAGAAGTTCCCGCATGTGGCTGTGGCACTCGACAAGGTAAACGTGCTGGAGAGCGTGCCGGAAAGTAAGTCGTCGTTGGGGCGGGCCGAGAAGCTTTATTTTACCTTTAGCCTATTTGACCTGGTACGCGGCAAGTATAACCTGCGGCAGGTGTATGTAGAGCAGGGCGAACTGCACGTGCGGGTGCTAAAATCGGGAGAGGTGAACTACGAGATTTTTACCCGCGATACCACGGCCACTGTATCCTCAGAAGACTCGGAGAAGCGGGAGTTTTCTTTCAACCTGGATAAAGTGGACCTGCGTAAAGTTGGAGTGAGTTACACCGACGAGCGACTAAACCATATTTTCGAGGCCTATGCCGATCAAATGACTGCTTCGCTTACCCTGGCTGCCGACACCATACAGATGCAGACGGCAGGTAGTGCTAAAGTAAACAGAATAGCTATAGGCAGCAGGGAGTACTTCAAAGAAAAGAATGTAGACCTGCAGACGCTGCTAACGATTCACCGGCAGAACAAAACAATAACCTTACAACCCTCTGTCGTTAAAATTGAGGAAGCAGCCTACCAAGTTGGCGGCACCATCGGTTACGGCGGCGCCACCAAGTTCGACCTGAAACTGGAAGGTAAAAACACAAACGTACAGTCGCTGTTGTCGTTGCTGCCCCAGGATGTTACCCGCAATTATAACCAGTACCGCAGCGAAGGCGATGTATATTTCGATGGGCTGGTGCAGGGCGAGCTGTCTGAAAAGCAAACGCCGGGCATCTCCTTTAACTTTGGGTGCCGCAATGCTTCTTTTTATCACCCGAATATAAAGCAAAAGGTAGAGAAGGTAAGTTTTTCGGGCTCCTTTACCAACGGCAGCAGGCACAATGCTACCACCTCTGCCATAGAACTGAAAAACCTGACCGGCAGACTGAACGGCAGAGCCATTTCGGGTAATCTGAGTTACCTGAACTTTGAGAACCCGACCATTGCCTTTGATGTTAAAGGTGTGCTGGATGTAGGCTTTTTGCTCACCATGGCCAAGTTAAGCGAGATAAGGGGAGGAAGTGGCCTGGCAGATGTTAAGCTTTCTTACAAGGGCAACCTCGATGCCTTTAAAAAGAGCCCGGCCAGCGGTGCTATTAACACGTCTGGCGATGTTACCCTGCACCAGGTGTCGCTTTCGCTAAAGGAGCTGCCACTGCCGCTAACAAACCTGAGCGGCAACTTTATGTTTAAGCGTAGCGATGTGGCCGTATCTGACTTTAAAGGCAAGCTGGGTAAGTCTGACTTTGTGCTGAATGGCATGTTCCGGAATATTATTGCCTGGTTGCTGGTAGATAAACAGCGGCTCCTGGTAGAGGCGAACCTGAACAGCAGGCTGCTGGACCTGGATCAATTGCTGAGCGAAAAGTTTAACACACCGGAGGAAGCGCGTGCAGGAGAGGGGAGTGTGGTGAAAGTGGCAGCTGCCCCCAAAGCAAGCCGCGGAGAAGCCTATAAGTTTGTGGTTTCGCCGCATGTAGCCTTCGACCTAAGCGCCGACATCCGCAACGTAAAATTCAGGCGTTTTAAGGGCAGTAACATAAAAGGCAGAGTAGAACTGCGGAACAAGGTTATTTCTTCACCTAATATCTCTTTTAATGCTATTGGTGGCAGCTTTGCTGTGCGTGGTGCTCTGGATGCCCGCCAGCGCGACCACCTGAAGGTAACTACCGAAACCAAGCTGACGAATATGCAGGTAGATAGCCTCTTTTTCGTGTTCGAAAACTTTGGGCAGCAGTTTGTACAAGACCATCACCTACGAGGCCGTCTGACGGCTAAAATCGCCTCAGAACTATACTTCGATAGCCACCTCAATTCTAAAACGGACCTGATGCAGGCCGAGATTGCCGCTACTGTGCGCGATGGGCAGTTAATTAACTTCGCCCCCATGCAGAAAATGTCGGTTTTTGTAAACCGCTCCGAACTGGCCAACATGCGCTTTTCGGAGCTGCACAACAACTTCTGGATACAAAAACGCACCATTTACATACCTGAGATGGACATTAGCTCTAACCTGTCTTCGGTGCCTGTTGTATCGGTTTCCGGTACGCACACCTTCGACCAGGACATGGACTACAAGATAAAGCTACCCCTGCTGCAAAAGCGGAAGGCAGATAAGGATGCCGTATACGGTGTAGTGGCAGCAGACCCCAACGCAGGAAACAGCATGCTCTTTTTAAGGCTGAAGGGGAAAGAAGACAACTTTAAGATAAGTTATGATGAGGCGAGGGTGCGCGAAAAAATAAAAACCGACATAAAAGAAGAGAAGCAGCAACTACGCGACCTCCTGAAAGGTAAAAAGCCGAAGCAGAAAGAAGAGAAAAAGGTAGAGTTGCAGCAAGGAGAATATTTTGACTTTTAAGGCCGAAACAGCAAGGCTGACTTTTTTTCTCCTGCCTGTTTACCAGAAGCCACATCGATGCTTCACCATTCATTTACTCAGTTTCACCTGATGTTATTATCCAAAAATCAAAAAAATATGGTTTGGACATAACTACCTGTATTATATCCCGTTAAAAATTCAAAACAGGCAAAGAAACTGAAGGATTTGCCACTGCATTTATAATCCGCAAAGGGTATGATGCAGGGGGTAAAAAGAAAATAAAGTAATACAAGACATAAGGGTGAAAAAAAGAGCCGGAGCTTCTCCGGCTCTTTTATGTTATAAAGAGTTTTTTGTTCTCTCTGCTGCACTGGTAGAAGCAGGGATTATTTTTGATCCTGAGTCTGGATAATGGAGGCGTCGGGCTCAGACTGCTGCAGGTAAACTGTACTGGTCGGAAAAGCGAATTCGCCCCCGTTACGCTCCACAATCTCCACAATTTTATAAGTTATTTCTTCCCTGATGTCAATAAACTCATTAAAGTCGGTTGTGTCTACAAAGTATAGCACCATTACATCTTTAGAGTGCGCTCCTAACTGATGAAACTTGATGCGCCCGTCCTGGTTGGTGCGCGGGTGTTGGTCTATAAAATCCTGCAGTTCTGCTACAATGGCTTTTATTTGTGCGGAAGTGGTGTTGTAGGTCAGGTTGATATCAATAGACACCCGTCTGAACGTGCGCAGCGTCAGGTTGTTGAGAGGTTTATCAATCATAGATTTGTTTGGCACCGTTACAAATGTTTTCTCAAGTGTGCGGATGCGGGTGCTCCTGAAACCAATTTTCTCGATAGAGCCGGTAATGCCGCCTGCCTCTACTAAGTCGCCCACGGCAAAAGGCTTATCCAGAAAAATAGTGAAAGAAGCCAGCAGGTTCTCCAGGCTTTCTTTAGCAGCAAAGGCTAATGCCAGACCACCCACACCCAAACCAGCCACCAGGCCAGTTACATCTACGGCAAACACAGAGCCCAACATGACCAGAAATGCGAAAATCGAGACCAGTACCTTTATGAAATCTTTGAAGAAGGGCACCAGCTGGTCGTCGAGCTTCGATTTTGTTTTCTCAGCTCGGCGCGAGAACAGCAGACCTATAAAGTCTATAAAGCGTAGCAGCACCCAGTTAGTTGCCACTATTACAAAGATCTGGTACAGGCGGCGCACCACCACTTTTAACATAGGATCGGTTTCTCGAACTTCAGAGGGGTCGAGCGGGTACTTAAGTACCTGAAAGGCAAAGAAGAGCATGATCAGGAAAAGCAGCACTTCAAGGGGCTGCACCAAAAGCCGTTTAAGGGCCTTTTCGTCTTCTTCTCCGTTTTTTGATAATTTGCCTACCAGCCGGAACATGAAGCGCGATAGCAGCTTTGATAGAACTGTTTTAAAAATATAGCCCAGCAGCAAAATGCCTGTAAATATCAGGTAATTGCTTACAGTGTTTCCAAGAAACGTGTAGTTTAAAAATTCTCTGTTCATAAGTCTGTCAGCACAAAAATAAATATTAGATGCTAGACCTTTACAAGGTAAGAGTTTAAAGTTATGAGTTGAAAACAGGCGCCTGTACTGTCAGGTCAACCATTCAAACAACAAGATCCAAGACACAGGACATAAGACATTGAAGTTTTGCCTGTATCTGTCTGCATCAGGATGTACAGGAGTAGAAGTTTTACAGGATGTTAAAAAATAAAATTCATGCTCTTGCTCAGTGTTTCTCCAAATCTACTATTTGGCAAGCAGCAATTATTCTAATAAAAATGCTCTTCCTGAGACTTTTTGTTGACTTAAGGCAGAGGGCGTATCTGTGGTGTAGGCTCCTCTCTCAAAGCTTTCATGATTTTTAATTTTGAATTAGGTGCAACGCAGCCACACCAATTATTCTAATGAAAATACCCTTAAAGAGGAAGTAGAGGGAATTTTTGGTCTAGGGTTAAGTGGGTCTTGTTTAAGTGCCTCAGCAGAGGTAAATGGCGCCTCCTATATTATCTTTGGCGGCTCCGGTTACCGTTTGTAGACAATTAATTTGACCTTGCCAGCGCAGCACACCCAGAAAAGCAAAAATAAGCGCCTCTTTGTAAGATACTACCTCCGGCTCTGGCACCTCTACCTTTATCTGTTCCCCCAGGTACTGCTGTAGGAGGCTCGTAAGGAACTTGTTAAAGGCCCCGCCGCCAGTTAGCAACAGCCGGTGCTGGCCATGGTGCAAAGCAGGCAAGGCTTTTTTAATTTGAAAGGCAATGTGGTGGCAGGTTGTGTGCAATTTATCGGGCAGGGGAGCGGCAGAGGCTTCTAAAGTAGCCAGGCTATGCGCCAGCACCCATTCCTTCCCCAGCGACTTAGGGTAAGCCTGCGAAAAATAAGCCGGTGCGTTTAACTCCTCCAGGAGATCCTGCTGCAAAGTGCCTCTACTCGCCATGTCTCCGTCTTTGTCGTAAGACTTGCCTACGGTATTTGCCAGGGCGTTTAACAGCATGTTGCAGGCTCCTATATCAAAAGCGACACGCTGTCCGTTATTAGAAAAAGACACATTGGAGATGCCTCCCAGGTTCAGGCAATAATCATATTCTTTAAAAAGGAGTTCATCTCCGATAGGTACAAGCGGTGCGCCCTGTCCTCCTAAAGCTATATCAAAGGTGCGGAAATCGCAAACGACTGGCAGGCCCGCATGCGCCGCCAAGTAGGCTCCATGGCCCAACTGCAGTGATGTGTGCTGATCTGGCTGATGAAAGATGGTATGGCCATGTGAGGCCACAAAATCAGCCTTGATTTTATGCTGCTCCACAAACGCCCTTACCTGTTGGCCGAGGTGCTTGCCGTATTCATGGTCAAGTGCAATTAACTTTCGGCCGGTGCAGGTTTCGCAATCACGGAGGGAGTCAATCCAATAATCATCATATAGTAATGTAGTAGCATTAAGTATATTATATATCCAATTCTGGTTTTCGTACGTAAACCTACATAGTACTATGTCAAGTCCGTCGAGAGAAGTGCCTGACATTAGCCCGATTACATTGTATGAGTTCATAAAATAATTGAAATGCTTTAACCGGCGTATAGCCAAATATTGTAAGTGCCGTATAAATGTGACAAGGAATGTTAAATGTATGTAGAAACTGTTTAGGTATTATTTTAAATTATGAAAAGTTTGTTGTCTAGAATTGAATCTAAGAAAATAGATAAAGCGGCTGCCATGCTGAAAGTACTGGCGCACCCGAAAAGATTAGCGATTGTAGATCTGCTGGGGAAGGAGGAGAAAATGACGGTTACAGAGATTTACAAGTATCTGGATCTGCCTCAGGCAATTGCTTCTCAGCACCTTATAACGCTAAAAGATAAAGGGGTTTTATCTTCTTTCAAAGTAGGAACAAAAATTTACTACTCTCTCTCGATCCCTAAATTAATAGATGTGATCGATTGTCTGGAAGAATGCTGCATAGATATTTAAGAAAATATGGATGGTAGTTGCCCCAAGAGCTTGAGCATTATGAAAAGTTAAAAGGCTCCCCGAAGTACAGATATCACTTCAGGGAGCCTTTTAACATTTTCTTTTACTAAGAAAATGTGGCCGTTTACTTAAATTTTTGCAGTCACTTTTCCTGTTGACTTTAGCTGCTTTTTAAGCCGTTATTCTTTATATTTCTGAATTCACAGACTTATTCTCTAAATCAAACAGGTCATTCAATACATCTATCAGCGTTTCGGCTTCGCCACGTTTGCAGGCGGCCTTCAGTTGCAGCACAGGTAGCTTTATAATTTTCTGCATCATAGACTTGGTAATACTGTCGAGGCGCTTGGTTTCTTCAGGGCTCAGTTTCTTCAGGTAACGTGCCATCTCCTCCTGCCGAATGCTTTCCAGCGCATTCTTTAGTTTGTTAATGGTTGGCGACACCACCATCTCCTTCGACCAGTCGTTAAACTGCTCAATAGACTCCAGAATAATCTCCTTTACCTTTGGCACAGAGTTTATACGCTGCTGCAGTGCCTCAGAAGCTTTGTTTTGTATGGTATCTATGTTGTAAACCAGCACGCCCGGAATACTCTCTACCTCCGTCTCCACGCTGCGGGGAACCGACAAGTCGATAAAGAACTTGAAAGTAAGCACGTTCAGGCGCTTGATCATTTCTTTGGTGAAGAAAGGCGTCTCGCGGGCAACAGAAGAGATAATGACGTCTGCCTCTTTAAGTCCCTGAACTATTTCTTCAAACGGCAACACGTCCATCTCGCATTCATCAGCCAGTATTTTAGCTTTGCTCAGGGTGCGGTTCGTTATTTTTACGTTCTTAAAGCCTTTGTCTTTCAGGTTGCGGCAAACGTCTGCGCCGATCTCTCCCAGGCCAACAACTAAAATGTTAGGTTCTGTAATCTCTGCTGTAAGGTCTTCTATCAGTTCAATGGCGGCATAAGAGGTAGAGGCAGCGCCATCGCGGAAGGCAGTTTCCTGCACCACGCGCTTGTTGGTAAAAAAGATAGTGTGCATCAGGCGGTGCAGAAAAGGACCTGCCGTTTCGTTATCGGCAGCCCACTGGTAGGCCTGCTTTACCTGGTTGGTAATCTGCATATCGCCCACCACCTGCGACTCCAGACCCATCGAAACCTCGAACAGGTGCTGCACAGCATCGTCGTGCTCGTTCAGAATAGTAAAGTAATCAAAATACTTGCTGATGTTCTCGATGCCTTTTGTAATGCCCAAAAGCTTTACAATTTCGGTACTATAATCGGTATCGGAATTATAATAAACTTCGGTGCGGTTGCAGGTAGAGAGCACCAGAATATCGGAGGCCTGAATAAAGCCTTTCAGTGTTTGAAGGTATTGCCTACACGATATCTCATCTAAGGCAATCAGTTCCCTGATATCCAGCGGTGCTTTCTTGTAAGAGAGGCTGATTGCTTTGAAATTCTGAAGCATAGTTATGAGGTAAATACTAGAACGCAAATTTACGCGCTGATTTTTTAAAATGAAAGTTACTTGCCCTTAATAAGTAAATTATACTAATTTCAGATAATTTTCGTCTTACTCTGCATGATACTCATCTATTCTCAGAAGAACAGGATAAAGCTCCTGGTTGTTGTTATTGCGCTTATTATCGGTGCTGCCACCATTACCTATACCAACATACTGGTAAGTAAATTATCTGAAAGTGAACGCGAACTGGTGCAGTTGTATGCAAAAGGTCTGCGCTACATGATTAATGCTCCTAGCGATGATAATATTGTATTTATTGAGCAGGAAATCCTTTCTTCTAACCATACGGTGCCTGTTATTCTAACAGACGAATATGAGAATATACTAGATACAAAGAACATTAATTTTCCGGAAAACATTTCAGAGGACAGAAAAAATCAGCTGTTGCAGCGCCAGATCCTGAAAATGAAGGAGCAGCACGACCCGATTGTGGTGCCCTGGGCAGAAGGCTCGGTTAACTATGTGTTTTATAAAGATTCTGATTTGCTCTCGCAGCTCCGGTACTACCCCTATGTGCAGTTGGTGGTTATCGCCTGCTTTGCCCTTATTGCTTACTTCGCCTTTAGCTACTCCCGCAGGGCCGAGCAGAACCGTGTGTGGGTAGGGCTTGCCAAAGAAACGGCTCACCAGCTGGGCACGCCGCTCTCCTCGCTCATGGCCTGGTACGAGTACATGAAATCCAGCCCGAAGTTTGAGAAAGAGCCTATTGTGGCTGAACTCTGGAAAGACATCAGGCGCCTGGAAGTGATAACCGAGCGTTTTTCTAACATCGGGTCTGTGCCTTTACTCCGCGACGAGAACATACTGCAGGTAACACAAAACGCCATTAATTACCTGCAAAACCGCATTTCCAGCAAAGTGGCTTTTAGTATAGAGGCAGATTTCCCACCGGAAATTACAGCAAAAGTAAACGTGCCGCTCTTCGATTGGGTAATAGAGAACATCTGTAAAAACGCCGTAGATGCCATGGAAGGTCGCGGAAGTATTGCGCTGCAACTCTCCTTGCTTGGTAAAAGTTATATTGCCCTCGACATTGCCGATACTGGCAAAGGCATACCTAAAAGCAAGGTAGACTCTGTTTTCCTGCCTGGCTATACCACCAAAAAACGCGGCTGGGGCCTCGGCCTGGCCCTTGCCAAACGCATTATCGACAACTACCACCAAGGTAAGCTCTCTGTTAAGTCATCGGAAGTTGGTAAAGGCACCACCTTCCGGATAGTGCTGAACAGGTGATTTTTCGGGAGTTAGAAAGGTAAGGAGGTGCAAGTACTTGCTTAGGTAGTATGACCCTTGACCTTAAAACAGCCTCCAAGGCTTTGGAAGGGTGTTTTCATTAGAATAATTTGGGTACTGATTATTAATTGGTTTAATGGCTACATGGTTGATGTGATAAATCATTTGAAGACTTATAAATTTCAGGATTAGAGATTCAAACAAAATCTAGCATCTAATATCTAAGGTCTAACATCTAAGAAAGGTGGATTCAGTAGCAAGCGTACATATAGAACGGTATAAGCCCGAGCACAAAGAGGCTTGGGATGCTTTTGTGACCGGATCAAAAAATGGCACCTTCCTGCTGCACCGCAACTACATGGAGTACCATGCTGATAGGTTCGTAGACCACTCCCTGCTGTTTTTCCGGAAGAATAAGCTTATAGCCTTGTTACCAGCAAATGAGGTGGGCAATGCCGTTCATTCCCATGGAGGCCTTACGTATGGGGGCATCATCAGCGGCAGTAGCATGAAAGTGGCGCTGATGCTGGAGGTGTTTGAGGCAATGCTGAGCTACTTCAGAGCCAAAGGTTTCAGGAAGCTGCTATACAAAGCTATTCCGCACCTGTACCACCGCCTGCCAGCCGAAGAAGATTTGTATGCGCTGTTCCGGCACCAGGCCGTGCTTTACCGCCGCGATGTAGGGTCTGCTATAGAACTGCAACAGCAAATAGGCTATACCAGAACCAGGAGGTGGCAAATAGCAAAAGCTTCTAAATCGGGTATTAATGTTGCTCCGTCAAGCGATTTTGACACTTTTATGCAAATGGAGCAGCAACTGCTGGAAAGCAAGTACAACACCAGGCCCGTGCATTCGGCAGCAGAACTACAAAAGCTGAGGAGCTTCTTTCCTGACAACATCCGGCTATATACGGCTCATGCAGGTGGGGATATGGTGGCAGGAGTTGTGGTATACGAAACCGAGCAGGTAGCACACTGCCAGTACATTGCCACTACTCCGGCAGGTCGTGCTCTATATGCTTTAGATGCCATTATACATGAGTTGCTGACTCAGGTGTACCCGCACAAAAAATACTTCGATTTTGGCATATCCACAGAACAGCAGGGGCAGTACCTGAACGAAGGCTTGGTCAGTAACAAGGAAAGCTATGGTGCCCGTGCAGTAGTGCACGACTTTTATGAACTGGCGCTGTAGTTTTTGCAGCGGCCTTTCTATCTAAGCTTGCTTCTTTCTACTGAACAGCCGCAGGGGCAGCCTCCACTTTTGTTCCCAAAAATCGGATAATAAGCCAAAGCGCACCCGCCCCGATCAGGTATACCAGGAACCAGTGCACGCCCCAGCTCGAGAGGTTAGTGCAAATAAGATTCGCTACTAAGGCTACTGTAATGGCATAAGGCATTTGTGTTTTTACATGATCTATGTGGTTGCACCCGGAGGCAAGCGAACTTAAAATAGTTGTGTCGGAGATAGGGGAGCAGTGGTCGCCAAAAACAGAGCCCGCCAGCACCACCGAAATAATATTGTAAATAATAGGCATTGTTTCTTCCTGCGACATGCCTAACTGCTGGCACACATACCACGTTGCCGGCAGCATAAGCGGGTATAGTATGGCCATGGTGCCCCAACTGGAGCCTGTAGAAAAAGCAATAATAGCAGCCAGAAAAAAGGTGATCTCTGGCAGAAACCGTGGCGACACATTGCCTGAGAAAAGAGAGGTGAGGTATTCGGCGGTATAAAGCTCTTTGGTAACCGATGCCAGCGACCAGGCCAGCACCAAAATTAAAATAGCCGGTAGCATAGACTTAAAGCCGGTAACCAACGATTCCATGGTTTCATATAAGCTCATGATGCGCTGGCTGATTGTGAGTATGGCGGCTACCAGCACGCCCATTAGAGAGGCCCAGATAAGGGCGACATAGGAATTGGAGTCCCCGATGGTAACTGAGAGCTTCCGGAAGAAACCAAGCGAGGTGTCGTCCCAGGTGGACTGGTCGTAGCCGGTATACAAAAGTCCTGCTACTGTTCCGAAAATAACGATGAGCACCGGCAACAGGGCATTTATAGCTCTGCTGCGGTCCGGATCTACGGGGGCGAACTCTGCCATTTCCTGTTGTTGCTTCTCTTCAGATTTCTCGCTGAGGCGCACCGCACTTACAGCACCTGTACTCCTAGCCCTTGTCTCTGCTTTGTGCATGAGGCCAAAATCGCGGTTCATGAGAATGAGCATCAGCATAAATACCAGCGTCAGCACTGGGTAATAGGCATATTCCAGCGAGTTGAAAAATAAAGAATAAGCTCCCTCCTGAATACCCAGGGTGCTGGCAGCATCTTTAATATATCCTAACTCAGCGCCTACCCAGGTGGTAACAAAGGCAATAGCAGCTACAGGGGCAGCGGTGCTATCTACGATGTAGGCTAGTTTCTCGCGCGAGATATTGTGCTTATCTGTGACCGGGCGCATGGTATTCCCTACGATCAGTGTGTTGGCGTAATCATCGAAAAAAATCGCAATTCCCAGTCCCCAAGTTACAAGCTGTGAGCTTTTAGCCGACCTGGCATAGCGCGAGAGCAGGTTTACCACACCGGCCATGCCTCCATTCTTCGATATAATAGCCACCATGCCACCTATCAGCATTGAGAACAGAATTACTGATACGTGGTCAGGATCGGTAAGTGCTCCAACCAGGTAAGTATCGGCTACAGCCAGCAGACCCGTGAACATCGATTTAACAGAAAGGCCATAGATCACAAAGCTGCCAACCCAGATGCCTGCAAACAGCGCCAGCAACACCTCCCTGAAAATAAGAGCCAGCACAATAGCGAGCAGCGGCGGCAAGATGGAAACCCACATCGGAAATTCTCTTACACCGCGTTCTGTTTCGGCATTGGGCTGGTAGAGGCGTGCAATGGTATGAGTACCCAGGTTTGCGGTAACCTGAAGGAGCCTGGCTGGAACCTGCAGGGAGAGTGTTGCTTCGCCTTCGGTAAAGCTTGTTTCCTGTAACTTTCCATTAATGCGCAATGGCAGGAGGCCGTTGTATTTAACCAGGTTACCAGTTTCGGTGGTGGTGCGCACTGTAAAGGCCGTGTCGTTTACGGCCTGCAGCTTCAGTTCCTCTATTGTAGCTTTTATGTCTTCTTGCTGTGCGTAGGCCTGAAAAGCTGTTGTAAGCAAAAGCAAAAGACTCAAAACTGTCCGGAATAATATCATTTAGCAGGGATGGTAAATTTTTAACTCCTCAAATAAGTAAATAATATGCGTAAACGAAAACATAGGCCCCGCAGATAGATTATTTTCGCATACATCAGAATAACAGCCCCAGCACCAGGTAGCACAGGGGTTGTTATTGCTATTTCAGGCAAACTAAAAGACCCTAAAGGCTGAAAGGTAGGTGCAATCACAATTATTCTAATAAAATTGGCCTTCCAGAGGAAGAACAGACAAAATCAGGCTTAGGGATAACCTCAACAATTGAATTCTTCTGCAGCACTATCGCTTTAGCACAATTTTGCGTGTCTCCACTTTGTCAGCATACTGCACCTGCAGCATATAAATGCCGGAAGCTGCGTGCTTCAGGTCGAGCTTCTTCTCATAAATGCCATTAAAATCGGTCAATATTTCTTCCAGTACCACCTGACCAGTTGAGTTGATAGCTCTAATATGCACATCAGTTCTTGTCTCCAGGTTGAAAGATATGGAAAAGGCACCGGCCGTCGGGTTCGGATAAACTTCCAATGCTTTTAAACCGGCTGCAGGCTCAGGAAGTGCAGTAAGTATAGCCGGGGTCAGCACCTCCGACATAGCCGAGGCACAGCTGCCTGTTGTTACCTGCACCGTGTAGTTGCCGCGTTCTGTCATGGTAAAGGTTTGTGCCGTGGCACCCGGTATGGCAGTGCCATTGAGGAACCACTGGTTGCCTGTTGCTGCACTGGATGTTAGTTCATCATCGGTTTGTGAGATAACAGGTTTGGGAGGACTTGGTTGAATTGTTACCGCCACAGCTTCTGAAGTAGTTTCGCAGCCGCCAGCGTTTTTAACAGTAACGGTAAAGTTGCCTGCTGCCGCCACTGTTATAGCTTGGGTGGTTTCGCTGGTGCTCCAACGATAACTCACTCCTGTTGGTGCCGTCAGGGTTAAACTGCTGCCTTCGCAAAGGGTTGTGGCCCCGGAAACGATTACTGTTGCTACTGGCAAAGCAGTAACAGTAATCGTTTTGCTTATAGATGTTCTGGCATTGCAGGCATCAAAGGCAAGTAAAGTTACAGTATAGGTGCCTGGTGTATGGTAGGTTAGGTAAAGCTGGTCGTCCGTTGTTCTGGCTTCATCTGCGCCAGCATGCACCCACTCCAGGCGGGTGGCACCTGTTGTTTGTGCCGCACTAAATACCATTTCTGTTCCTACACAAACCTCTGGTTTAACCAAAGGAGCCGCTAAGGTTAAAGAAGCCGCAAACGGATTTAGCCTTCTGGAAAGAGTAGGCTGAATAAACATAGCCAGATCTGTTCCCCAACCGGCAAGCAGCGTGTTCCAGGAGCCGTCTTTTTGTTGCTCCCAGCCCTGCACTCCTTCAGCCGGTTGCTGAGTAGTACTATGCGTGGCAATAGCTACCTGGTTATCGGTTCCCTGATTTAACACAACCCCAACCATAAAATGATCAGGTACTGGCACCGCTGCATCAAATGGTACTTCTGTGGTTCTTTGCGCAGCTATGTCAGCGGCAATATCTTTTAGGTTGATATTTTTTGAGGCAATGATTTTGTCTGGTATACCACCTGATACAGACCACACCGCTACCTGCAAAGTTGCCGTGGCACCGGCAGCAGGAGCGACATAGCCAAAGCGGATGCTGGTACCCATAAGGTAAGAGTAACCTGCACGATTATAGGTAAACAGATTGGCCTTAGCCAGATGGGCACGCGTGCTGTTGCCTGTTATATAATCATCACCTGATTTGTAGGTTTCTATGGAGCCAATAAAAGGCGTATTTAACTTCTCGCAATGGTAGTCGGCTACGGAAATATATTCTTCCTTAACAAGCTGCTTACTATTTCCGGTGTTTGCTTTTTTAGCTACCAGACTCACTTTATAAGTGCCGGGAATTTTGTATGTTACAGTCGGAGATGCTTCTGTTGATGTTGTCGTTTCTGCTCCTTCAAATTCCCATTCATAGGCATCGGCACTGGTGGAGGTGTTCCGGAAAGTAATAGATGATCCTGTGAGCACAGTGGTATAGGCTGTAGTAAAGTCAGCCACAAGTAAACCGCGCACTGTCAGGTTCACATCAACTACGAGTTCAGGATAGTCGGCCTTGTCTGTTTTTACCAGCACCTTCGCCTTATACTGCCCGGCAGTAAGCTCACCGGCCTGTAGTTGCGCCTCAAAGTTAGCCTCTTCTCCGGCGGCTATGGTGCCCTTTACTGGCGTTGTTGTAAGCCAGGTAGGTGCACCCAGAGCCCTTATTTTAAAGGTGTTGGTGTTATAGGCGGTCCAGGAGGTGCCATTGGCGCTGTGAAAGCTTCGGTTTGTACTAGTGCCGCCGCCTGTGTAACCCTGCGGATATGGTACACCTGTAAAGGTAAATACTACCCAGAATACATCATTTTTTACAAATTGAAGCGGCTGCTGCAGCGGGATGGTTATAAAAGCACCTTGGTTAGCAGAAGCCTCTGACGAAAAGATTTGCTCTGCCAGCAAAGTGCCGTTAGCAGGGTTAGTACCTCCTTTATATACTTTAAGGGTTATGTTGCGGTTTATTGCGGCTTCGGTTCTGTAATAGTTCTGTACCTGTAGCAGGCTGAAGGTGGGGCTTGTAACATCAAACTTCATGGCTGTGTGGATGGTAGCCGTGGTGCTGTTGAGGCCTGTAAAACTATCGGGTGCCTGATCGGCATCGTACTTTAGAGTTTGAGAAACCTCCTGTTGTACCTGAAGCGTATAGTCAAAACGCTTATCGCCAGTGTTGCTGATGGTAACTGCTTTGGTGATGGCAGTGGCTTTGTCTTCTTCATCCAAAATTACACTCAGGGTAGCCGGTGTAACGGCTATAGGTGGCGTAGTGGCTGTGGCACTCAGGTTGATAACTGCAGTGGGAGTAGCAGGCACATTGGACGTAAGGGTAAGGGTTGCAGCCATATTGCCAACGGCAGAAGGTTTGAAAGTAACAGAAAACACCTGTTGCGAACCCGGCTTAATAGTGGCAGGAGCGGCAGGAGAGAGCGTAAAGTCTGCTGCTGAAAAGGCTCCTCCAGCAAAGGTGGCGGTGTTCAGTACCAAGTCAGCTATACCTGTATTCTGAACTGTAAACTGTTTCGTAACGCTGGCATGCGCATACAAAGAACCAAAATCCAATGCTTTATGCTCCAGGAAAATCTCTGGCTCGCCACCCGTTAAAGTAACTGTTAGTGGCCGGTTTACAACTGGTTCAATAGGGTCGTTGCTTACAATCTGTATATATGCCTGGTAGGTGCCGTTCACTTGGCCATCTGTGTCTATGGCTAGCGTTAAGGGTTGCTGTTGTGCTGCGGCAACAGTGCCAGAAGCCGGACTTAACAAGAATCCGCTTGCACTAAGTGCTCTAACTTTAAAAGCAGCTGTGGCTAAGAATGCTGCCAATAGCTGTGCATCGTTGTAGTTCTTGCCATCCCCACTAATAAAGAAGGTAGCTGGTTTTTCACCAATTTTATCGTAGCCTTGGGGGTAGTCCAGGCCTTGCGGCATTTTAAAGTCTACCCAAAACACCTCGCCAGGCTGGAACTGCTGTGGCTCCTGTAGTGTAAAAGATTGTAAGCTTCCGCCAGCTACCACCGGGCCGGATGCAGTTTGTGTAGTGAGTAAGGTGGCATTGCCTGGCGAAGTGCCGCCTTTAAATATCCGTATACCAATAGCGGCACTGGTTACAGTCGTTGTATTACCTACCACGTTTTGAACGTGTGTCAGCAGAAAGCCTCTGGGGCCTGCCACAAACTTAACAGCTGTGTAAAAGCTTGCTCCGCCAAATCCTACACTTCCTTCTGAACCAGATGTTTCTTTGTCGTGAGCAAGTATATTACTGCCCGATGCCGGTATAACCGTGGCCGTGTACTGCAGTGGCTCTGAACCAGCGTTGCCGATAGCGAGTTGTTGCGTGCCAGTTTTACCGGTTTCTCTGTTTAATGATAAAGTGATAGCCGACTTGTCGAACTGCAGCCTGGGGGCTGCCAGTGTTTTGGCGCTAATAATATTAGAGAGGGTGCCGTCGCCATAAAAAGAACGAGCCATAACGGCCAAGTAGTAGGTGGTGCCAGGGAGGAGATCTTTTACAAGAAGCTCCTGTTGCGTACCTGGTGCAGCAGGTGCTACACTGCTGGTTGTTCTGTTTGCAGTTCCAAAGTTGGCTGCTGTAATAGGTTCAAAGGCGTAGCGTACGTCATACAGGGTAGCCTTCTCCGTACTATTAACGGTAGGAGAGGTCCAGGACAATTTCAGGCTGGTAGCTGTTACGTTACTGGCAGTTAGGTTAGCAATGGCAGCAGGAGCCACTTTGTTAGTAAGCCCTTGTATGGTTTGAATGGCTTTAAGTACATTAATACGGCCGGCACCTAGCTTGCCCAAATACTTTTTATTCTGCCCGATTATATGATCAATGGGGTCTGCAGAGCTTTTTAGAATTTCCAGAACAGCCTGCGGCGTAAGATTTGGATTTTCTGAGAGCATGTAGGCAACCATACCTGCTACCAGCGGAGTGGCCATAGAGGTGCCGCTGTAGGTGGTGTAAGACCCTGCAGCACCACCGGCCACGGTGCTCATAATAGCAGAGCCGGGAGCTGTAATATCTACCCAGGTGCCGTAGTTTGTGAAGGAACTGGCCAGGTCCTTACTGTCGGAGCTGGAAACCGCAATTACATGATTGTAGGCGGCAGGGTAGGTCTTGGTTTCCACGGCTTCGTTGCCGGCAGCCGCTACTACCACTATGCCGTTGGCAGTAGCTTCGTTGAACAGGTTCTGATACGTTGTGCTGCTACCGATGCCCCCCCACGACAGACTTAGCACACGCGCGCCCTGGTTTATGGCATAAACCACGCCTTCGTAAGCACGTTCCACGGCTCTTGTGTTGACTGCCTCATCGGTGGTGCATTTCACACCCATTATCCGGATGTTGTTATGGCTCACCGCGCTAATGCCTATACCGTTATTGGTTACGGCCCCGGCAATACCGGCGCAATGTGTTCCGTGCGAAAATACTTGAGCACCGGCTGCATTTAAACCTGTAAACGGTGGTCGCGGGTCGTTGTCGTTGTTGGCTACATCATAGCTTTTTTCAAGATCTATATTAGCCGCCAAGTCGGGGTGCGACACCAGTACGGCATCGTCTATAATGGCGAGCAGTGTTTTATTAGTGCCTGTATGAATGCCAAATGCCTGTGCCGCCTTTGTCAGGTTTAGGGCATATTGGCTGTTGTTGGTAAAGTAGGGGTCGTTTGGAACAGCCGATGTTACATAGTAGGGCACCCGCTCGGCATAAGCCACGTCCGGCATTGCGTTCAGTTCAGACAAAAGGTCGTTTACCGCCTCCGGCTTTTCTACCACTACCTCATATAGTTTTCTGGTAGAGGCTAGTTTAGCAGAAACAGGCAGTGCTGATACACTGCTGGCCTCGTAGCGCTGAAACGTGCCACTGATTTTATTGCCTGCTACTTTAGGGCGTGCTGCCTTTGTTTTGAACGTCTGCAACTGAACCTCCGACTGGTCTTTCAGTTTTACAAACACCCGGTCTGGCCAATATGCCTGGGTGCTGGCATCCTGTAGTGCTGTAGCTGCTAGGTAGCTGGTTTGGTTATTGGTACTTGCGGTGCTGTTAGCTCTTTGCTGAAGCTTTGGTTGCAGAGCTGGCTTGGCTGTAATCAAGCTATCTGCTTTTTTAATAATGGGTAGCCGGGTAGGCTGTGCCATTGTTTGCCCCCACACCAAGAGCATCAGGCACAAGAGTAAAAGTTTACTCATATAAAAAAGAATATTATTAACATGAAAATGATAAAATAACCGCGGCACCCGGAACACTAAAGAATATTATGCACAGGTAGAGCCGGAGGCAAAACAGTGTTGCTTTGAATTATATAGTAAATTATATATTTAATGTAGAAGCCTTACCTTGTTGGGGAGCGATAACAGAAAACATCTTAGCCTAATGTAAATTTACAGCGATTTTTATTTAAGAAAATAATATTTTCTTTTAATACTGCATTAACCGGCGCTGTAGACCTTTTTTCTTTTTAATTTTTTGAAAGTAAGCTTAATACATGGTAAAGCCACATCCGAATTATTCTAATAAAAAGGGCCTTCCGGAAGTGTTTTTCGTAAAAATAGCGCAGTGTTATCGAGCCCTGTTCACGATAAAAACTCCAATCAGAATAACCACCATGCCTAAGTAGTGCCACAGCTGAATAGTTTCGCCATCGAGCACCCCCCACATGAGCGCTACAATCGGGATCAGGTAATTAATGGTGCTGGCGAAAACGGGCGTGGAAATATGAATAAGCTTGTTGAGCAAAATAAGGCCGATGGCGGTACTGAAGACAGCCAGCAAGGCAATGTATAGCAAAGCTTCCCAAGCTCCATCGGTTACCTGCAGCTTCAGAAAAGCATCTGTTGTGAAAAGGTATACCGCTGCCATAGGGCCAACCGTAAGCAAAGCCATACTCGACATAACCACCGGGTGGATGCCCTGCAACCGGAATTTAATGATGTTTGCACTGCCGCCGTAGCAGATGGTGGCAATTACGATAAATAACCCATAAAAGGCATTGCTCGTTTCGTCATTTCCGTTTCCGGTAAAAATGAGCATGGCAGTGCCTGCTATGCCCACTAAAATGCCTGCCATACGCAGCCAGGTAATGCGCTGCCGGAAAAGGGCTGCTCCAATCAGCAGTGTAAACAGGGCCGTGAGCGAATTGAGCACACCCGCCAGTCCGCTTGCCAGCTCAGTTTCGGCATAAGCAAACAAAAATGCCGGTAGTAAATTGCCCAGCAGGCCGCTCAGCAGCAGAAACTTCCAGCGATCTGGGGCTATCTTGCGCAGGTTTGCAATGGCAAAGGGCAGCAGCGAGAGGCACGCGATCACGATTCGGAGTGCGCCCAGTTCATCGGAGGCAAAAACAACGAGCCCTTTCTTTATCAGGATGAAAGAAGTGCCCCAGATAAAGGTGAGCACAATAATGAGCAGCCAGGTAAGTGCCGGTACGGTGGCTTTGTCCTGTACGGGAGGAGGCGTAGTGGTTTTGATGGAATTCACTTTTTTAATTCAAAAGAAAGCAAAATAGATAATGCCGGTTGCGCACCCATTGGCGCAGATGACCTGCAGGAATTATTCTAATGAAAATGCCCTTCCAGGGCCCAAATGAATAGTTTAGGGCTCATGCCTCCTGCCTGTTTTCAGGAAAACTCCTCCTGGCCAACAAATGGTCAGGACTGATTAGAAGCCGAAACACCTCCGGAAGGGCATTTTGATTAGAATAATTTAAAAACAGCCTAACTTATACGAAACTCATGGTTTGCGCAATCTCCTCCAGCGTATCGTAAATTTCGTTAATGTCTTCGGACTGCACCAGGCGCATGCGCAGCGGCTTAAAGTGCGACAGCCCTCTAAAGTAATTGGTGTAGTGGCGGCGCATCTCAAAAATGCCCAACTTTTCGCCTTTCCACTCCAGCGAGTGCGTGAAGTGCTGGCGACAAACAGCTACACGCTCCTCCAGTGTTGGCCCTGGCAGTTGCTCGCCGGTGGCCATAAAGTGCTTGATCTCGTTAAAGATCCAAGGGTAGCCAATGGAGGCGCGACCAATCATGATGCCGTCTACGCCGTAGCGGTTGCGGTACTCCAACGCTTTTTCAGGTGTGTCTATGTCGCCGTTGCCGAAGATTGGGATCTTCATGCGCGGGTTATTCTTCACTTCAGCTATCAGGCTCCAGTCGGCTTCGCCTTTGTACATTTGCACGCGGGTGCGGCCGTGTATACTGAGGGCTTGTATGCCGATATCCTGCAGGCGCTCGGCCGTTTCTACAATATTCTTGGTGTTGTCGTCCCAGCCGAGGCGGGTTTTAACGGTAACGGGCAGGTGCGTGGCTTTCACGATTTCAGAAGTCATTTGCACCATTTTCGGAATATCGCGGAGCAGGGCAGCACCGGCGCCTTTGCAGGCCACATTTTTCACGGGGCAACCGTAGTTAATGTCAATCAGGTCGGGGCCTGCCTGTGTCGACACAATGGCGGCTTCGCGCATCGAGTCTATCTCGGAACCGAAAATCTGAATGCCGATCGGGCGCTCGTAATCAAAAATATCGAGCTTCTGCAGACTTTTAGCTGCATCCCGAATCAAACCCTCCGACGAGATAAATTCCGTATACATCAAATCAGCGCCATTTGCTTTGCATACCTTCCGGAACGGCGGATCGCTTACGTCCTCCATAGGTGCCAGCAGCAGCGGAAACTCGCCAAGTTCTATGTTCGCTATCTTTACCAAAGCTTAATTTATTTTTTCACGTAAATTTACATCAATTAAACCTAAACTTCTCCATGAAAGGTTTCATCCTGAAAGAAACAAGTCCATTTTTGGTACTGCTGCTGTTAATGGCTTTTGTTTTAGGAGGGGCTTTTATAGCTACTTTTGTATATGCCGTGTTAGGCGAGCTGTTGTTCGGGGTGAGCCTATTCGAGCTGGAGAAGATCTTCAGAAACCCAGCTGAAATTACGCAAGGGCGTGATACGGTTTTGTTTTACCAGGGTATTATGGCATTTTGTATGTTCGTGCTGGCCCCACTTTTGCTGCTGCGATCGCTACACTTAGAGGCAGACTATTACCTGAACTGGAAAAACCGTTCTTCGTTAGGACTTATTCTGCTCAGCGGCCTGCTGGTTATTTTTATTATGCCTGTCAACTCGCTTATTATTGACTGGAATGCAGAAATAAGCTTTCCGGAATCGATGAAGGCATTTGAGCAGTGGACCCGCGCAAAAGAAAGCGAAGGTGCCGAGCTTATAAAAATGTTCGTTCAATTTAACTCTTTCACAGATTTTTTAATAAGTCTGGTCGTAATGGCTGTTATAGCAGGAGTTGGAGAAGAGCTCATTTTTAGGGGTGTGGTGCAAAAGCAGCTTCAAGGCTGGCTCGGAAACCAGCATGCAGCAATCTGGCTTGCCGCCATTGCATTTAGTCTGATCCATGTGCAATTACTACGGTTTTGTGCCCCGGGTGGTGCTGGGAGCGCTGCTGGGTTATCTTTACTGGTGGTCCGGGCGTATTATAGTGCCTATTTTAGCGCACTTTGTGAACAACGGTTATCAGGTGCTGCTGTTGTACTTGTACCAGACAGGGCGCTTAAATACAGATATTCACTCAAGAGAGCCGATGCCTTCTTATTATGTAGTGCTGTCGGTGCTGATAAGTGCGGCCACTTTATACTACCTGCACCAGCAGTTTATGCGGGTGCCAGCGCGTAGGGTGCCTTTGGCAGTCGTGTCAGGAGAGGGATAGCGTTTGTAGCAGGTTAGAAAGAAGCCTTTTTATTGTATCGCCTTTGCCTTTGCACATCTGGCGTTTTAACTGCCTGGTAGTTCTGACGCGGAGAATCGAAGAGAAGCCTGGGCGACTTTATTTTTTACACCAATTAAACCTAAATTTCATTCTATGAAAGGTTTCGTTAAGAAAGAAACAAGTCCGTTTCTGGTACTGCTGTTACTAATAGCATTTGTAATAGGTGGGGCTTTTGTAGCCACTTTTATATATGCCGTTTTAGGCGATATGCTGTTTGGAGTAGGTATGTTTGAGCTGGAGAGAGCGCTCAAGAATCCAACTGAGTTTCCGCAAGGGCGTAGTGCCATTATGTTTTACCAGGGTATTGTGTCGCTCTGCATGTTTGTGTTTGCTCCTTTGCTGCTCATACAGTCGCTGGGCTATAACCTGGGCCGCTACCTGAACTGGAAAGACCGCCCTATGCTGGGTCTGGTGCTGCTGAGCGGCCTGCTGATTATCGCCATTATGCCAGCCAACTCCTTAATTATATACTGGAATGCCAATATGTCGCTGCCCGATTTTATGCAGCAGTTTGAGGATTGGGCACGACAGAAAGAGGAATATGCTGCCGAACTTACTAAACTGTTTGCCAAGTTTACCACTATTCCGGAGCTGTTAGTGGGGCTGCTCGTTATTGCCGTTATTCCGGCCATAGGCGAGGAGCTGCTGTTCAGAGGAGTGGTGCAGCGGCAGATTCAGCGATGGTCCGGCAATGGGCATGTAGGTATTTGGGTGGCTGCCATTGCCTTTAGTGCTATACACGTGCAGTTTTTCGGGTTTGTTCCCCGCATGGTGCTGGGTGCTTTGTTTGGGTACCTGTATTGGTGGTCGGGCAGAATAAGTGTGCCTATTGTGGCACACTTCGTAAACAACGGATTTACGGTGCTGCTCCTGTATCTGTATCAAACCGGCTCCATAGAGGCCGACATTGAGTCGTCGGAGCCCATGCCTGTTTACAGTGTTGTTATGTCTGTTGTGCTGAGTGCAGGCTTGCTTTACTACCTGTACAAGGAATTTATGAAGCTGCCCCTCTTGCAGAAGCAGGAAGCAGAGCCAGAGTCAACCAATAATTTTACCGATGCCCCTAATCTACCCGGTAGAACGGACGGCTTATAAGTTTTTGGCATTCTCTATTTAAATCCTATTTTTGCCACAGTCGCACTTCGGAGCCATACACACTACATGAGTCAAAAATTATCTTCTCTTAACAATTTGCAGCAGCGTGTCATCGTAGGGGTGCTGGGCGCAATTCTTTTTATCGGTGGCATTATTTATAGCGAGTGGACGTATTTTCTTCTCTTCCTGGGGCTCGCTTTATTGGGTATTCTGGAATTTTACCGGCTGGTGGCAACGCAGGGCATTAAGCCGCACCGAGGCGTAGGTGTAGCTTTGGGCAGCCTGCTCTATGTGAGCGTTTTTATGGTTGAAAAGAGGTTTGTCGCTCCCGAAGTGCTTTTCCTGTTGCCACCTGTGCTGTTTATGGTACTGGTGCTGGAGCTGTACCGCAAGCATGCGCAGCCATTTACCAATATTGCCTTTACCATGCTGGGTGCACTTTACATTGGTGTTCCATTTGCGCTGCTGCACTTGCTGGGTTATCTGCAGGGCGACTATAGCTGGCAGCCTATACTGGGTACACTGCTCCTAATCTGGGCTTCTGACACAGGAGCTTATGCCTTTGGTAAAAGCTTTGGCAAGCACAAGCTGCTCCCGCGGGTTTCGCCGGGTAAAACCTGGGAAGGTTGGGCCGGAGGTGTGGTTACATCTGTTCTGGCGGCATACCTGATGTCGTTATTTTTTCAGGACCTGGAGCTGTACCAGTGGATAGGCACTGCCATACTTGTTTCCGTGTTTGGGGTGCTGGGCGACTTGGTAGAATCTATGCTTAAACGTAGCCTGGGCGTAAAAGACTCCGGTACTTTGCTTCCGGGCCATGGCGGTATTTTAGACCGGTTTGACAGTCTTTTGCTGGCTATTCCGTTCATTGTGGCCTTTCTTAAAATATTCTAGCAAATATTTCGCAAAGAGAATATGTGCAGATGCTAATAATTTATTGCCAAATAAGGCAAAGATTGTCTAATTTTAAACCCGATATTGGTTTGCTCTGGAAACAGGTAGGCTATTACACACTATAGAAGCGCCTGCGGCTAATAAAAACACGGATGAAAATTCATAAGGAAGGAAGAAGAATACTTTTTTTTACGTTGCTGACCTTGTTGGTAATTAACCTGTTGCTCTACAACTACAATGCAGCCAACATGACGTTTAACAGGATTTTCTCTGGCATTTCAGTGGTCGTTTTTCTCTTGATCCTGCAGTTTTTCCGTAGCCCCTACCGCAACCTGCTCCTGCACGAAGACCTGATTGTGGCCCCTGCCGATGGGAAGGTAGTGGTAATAGAAGAAATTGAAGAGCCCGAATACTTTAAAGAGAGACGCAAGCAGATCTCCATTTTTATGTCACCAATAAACGTGCACGTAACTCGTAATCCGGTTTCTGGCATTGTAAAATATTTTAAGTATCACCCGGGCAATTACTTTGTGGCCTGGCACCCAAAATCCAGCACACAAAACGAACGTACCACAGTAGTGGTAGAGTCTACGGCTGGTCCTGAAGTGCTCTTCCGTCAGATTGCCGGTGCCATGGCGCGGCGCATTGTGTGGTATGTAAAAGAGAATGATGAGGTAAGCCAAGGCGAAGAGTTTGGCTTTATTAAATTCGGCTCCCGCGTAGACGTGTTCCTGCCCCTCGATACTGAAATTAAAGTAGAACTCGGCCAAAAAACCAAAGGCGGCGAAACTGTTATTGCCCAACTCAAAACACCAACACCTTCGCTGTTTTCATAGGATAGCTTAAAAGAGCAGTAAAAACAGGGGCGGCGATACTATATGTATCGCCGCCCCTGTTTTTAAGGAATGATGATGTCCTTTTATAATGAGGTGAGATTTGCTAACGTGCTGGTATAGCGGGTTGCAAGGCGTAGCCGTAGCATAACTGCTATACTTTATTGTATGACGTTGTCCTACTTTTGGAACTTCACATCAACTATTTTTTTCTGAGGGTCTTTTGCATCGACCGTTACGCTAAAATCAGTATGCTGCTTCTCTCTTGTTAGTACTCCTGATAGCTTAAGTAAATCTGTATACCTACTCCCAACTTTGCCTTGGGAAAATGAATAGCCATGTATGCTCAAACCTGTTACTTTACCATAAGCAGAATCAACTTGGGCAAAGGTATTTTCATAGCCACCTATTTCAGCACGATAGTTCTTTTCCAGAAGCTCCTCTAAGCGTTCATACTTTTCGGTCTTGAGTATTTCAGCAGTTGATTCAAATACGGGCATGGAGCTGGACACTAACTCCAACTCTTGAGTCGGGTATTCAACTACTTTCTCCTTGCCGTTATAGTCAACAATAACTCTTACAAAGTCATAGCTGTTCTTTTCATCAGGAGCTAATGAGGAATAGAACAGGTAGGCAATATTAGAAGCTGGCATGCTAAGGTACTTATAGCTGCTTAAGTCTGCATCTGATAGTTTTATTTCAAAAAACTTGCCTTGAATTTCTTCATCATCTGTAGAAGCGTTCCGACCAATACTCCACTCTGCTCTTCCCCCGTAGAACATCAGTATATTGTCTATTGCAGCACTTTCTTGTTCTGAGGCACAGGCTTGTAAGAGAAAGATGGCAATAAAGAATGTGTATATTTTTTTCATAATCTTCAATGGCATACAACTATCAGACAAACCGAATACTCACTTTATCTGCACTATGTATAGAGGCTTCACCTTTATTTAATTCATGGTCAATATAAAGCATTTTTATAAACTACGCAGGTGCAGCATTTACAAAATAAAAAGAAACAGGCTGCTTCACTTTCGTTCGGCAGCCTGTTCTAAGCTTTGAGGTAGTATACCGGTAGGCACTACTTAAAATCTTCGGCAGTAAAAACTTTTTCCAGCACCATTTTGCCTTGCTCCAGTTGCCTATCGGTGTAAATCTGTACGCGGCAGGTATCCAGGTTCTGGTTGCTGATATTCTCGATAGCGCTGATGGTTTCGTCTGCATAGGCGCTCATGCTGTAGCGGAACTTAGTTTCAGTAAAGCAGTTATCGGTGGCAGTTGAATCGGCAGTTAAGGGGCCAACAGTGGTATAGCGGAGGCTGTCTTTCGTAATAAATTGAATAGAATAAAAATACTGCTTCTCTGGCGGCAGCGGCTTGTCGAGGCAAATGCTGAAGTTGCGACCCTGCGCGACCTCTACCTGCTCTACATCAAAAGGCTTTTTGGAGCACGACACCGTTAAAAAAACAGCTACAGCAGCCAGTACTAGTAAAAGATTATGCTTGATCATAGGGTTAAGCTAGAAAATACACTTGAGTAAACCATGGGTTAAATTATTCTAATAAAAATGGCCTTCCGAAGGGTTGCAGCCAGTTAAATGAACAAGGGTAGCTGCTGCTCTTAATACCAGCTGGCTACCAGTTCCATGAGCTGCTCCAGGTATTTCTGGTCGGTTTCGTCGAAGTCGTTGATTTTGTCGCTGTCGATGTCGAGCACCAGTTTTACTTCACCATTTTTTATCACAGGCACTACAATCTCAGACTTTGAGTCGGAGCTGCAGGCAATGTGGCCCGGAAATGCCTCTACATCGGGCACCACCATGGTTTGCTGTTGGGTATAGCAGGCACCGCAAACACCTTTATGGTAAGGTATGCGCGTGCAAGCCACCGGCCCCTGAAAAGGCCCCAGCACCAGCTGCCCCTCTTTGTTGAAATATACGCCCACCCAGAAAAAGCCCATAGCCTGCTTCAGTGCGGCCACCAGGTTCGAGATGTTCGCGATCAAATCTGTTTCGCCGGTAACCAGGGCTTTTATTTGGGGTAACAGCGTTTTATATTTTTCCTCTTTGCTGAGAGTTGCGTCTATTAAAAGTGATTCAGCCATCTTTATAAATTATGAGTTTTTGAATAAATGATTGAGTGAATGTTTTCTACTTAAGAATTTTGATTGATAGAATGAGTGAATGCTAATAAAAATAATCTTTGATTGTGTGAACGGAGGTAATGGAGCTTGTTTAAAATCTTGCAGCTCTACAGATCTTTTGTCTTTCTGCTTAATAGAATTAGGAGTGAACAGGTTTGTATCCGCTTTTCCGTTAAATGCTAATCACTATATAGTCAACTTCAAATTACTGAAATCAACAGTGCATAACTACTTTTCATTCACTCAATCACTCATTCACAATTAACTTCACTCATTCAGAATTACCAAACTGGAACAACAAATCTGAACCAAAAGTTTGCGCCTGCTTCAGTTTTCCAGAAACCATAGCGGGTGCTTTTATGCCTGCTCCAATTGTTTTGTCTGTGTTTTTAAAGATAAAAGCTTCGTCCCAGAGGTTGGCTTGCAGCAGGCTTTCCAGCAGGTAAGTGCCGCCTTCTACCAAAACCGACAATACATTGCGCTGGTACAAATCCTGGAATAGTTGTGGCAGCAGGTCTTGCTGCTCCTGTAACTGCACAAAGGTTAGGTCCTCTTGTGCCTGCTCCTCTTTCAGGTAATTGTATACCAGCGTTGGCTGGCTGCCGTCGAAGAGGTGGAGGTGTGGCGATAACTGTAATTTTCTGTCTATGACAATGCGCAGTGGGTTGCGGCCGGGCCAGTGGCTCGTGTCCAGGTAAGGGTTATCGTGGAGGGCGGTGCGGGTGCCAACCATAATGGCCTGCTCCTCTGTGCGCCATTTGTGCACCAGTCGTCGGGCTAGCTTCCCGCTTATCTGAATACGCTCACAGGCAGGGCCCGCCAAAAATCCGTCGGCTGTTTCAGCCCATTTTAAAATAATATAAGGCCGCTTCAGGTTCTGAAAAGTAAAAAAGCGCTTGTTCAGTTCCAGCCCCTGTGCCTCCAGCAAGCCTGTTTGCACCTGAATGCCTGCCTCTTGCATCTTTTTGATGCCACGACCAGCCACCAATGGGTTAGGGTCGGTGTTGCAGATAACTACGTCACGCACGCCGCTGTTTATAAGCAGATCGGCGCAGGGCGGTGTTTTACCGTAGTGGGAGCAGGGTTCCAGTGTTACATACACCCGGCTTTGGGGCAGCAGGCTTTTGTTCTGGACAGCCCGTATGGCATTTACCTCAGCATGCGGACCACCATACTGCCGGTGCCAGCCTTCCCCAATAATAACTCCATTGTGCACAATGACACAGCCCACCATTGGGTTCGGACTGGCAGCATTACGGCCTAGTGCCGCCAGCTCCAGCGCACGGCGCATGTATAGTTCATCGGCTGATGTCATGGTAAGTTTGTAACTTTGGCAAAGGTAAGTAATAGGACACAAGTAGCAAGCCGGCTGGCCAGCAAAACGTTCAGAAGCTCTATAAGACGCTTTGCGAAAAGTCTTCGTTGGCTACCTTTGTTTACGACAATTTACAATCAGCAACCATCAATTAAAAAGCCTGTGGCCACCATTCAGCAAACAATCAGCAATATCAAGACATCTTTATCCGAACTTTATCCTGGCCCTGAGGCAGGCATCATGGCGGAGCAGGTGGTAGAGCATGTGCTTCAGAAAACAAGGGTGGCGCTAAGTCTGGCGCGGGAGCAGGAGGTAAAAGCGGCAGAGGCCAACACTATATCTGGCATTGTAACGCGCCTGTTGCAGCAGGAGCCGCTGCAGTATGTGCTGGGTATAGCCTATTTCTACGACCTGGAGCTGTACGTAGATGCGCGCGTGCTAATACCAAGACCCGAAACCGAGGAGCTGGTGCACCTGATCCTGCAAAAGCATAAAAACCGGCTGCACCTGAAAGTGCTCGATATTGGCACCGGTAGTGGCTGCATACCTATTGCGCTGGCCAAAAACCTGCAACAGGCACAGGTGTACGGCCTGGATATTTCATCAGATGCCTTGGCTGTAGCAAGAGCGAATGCCGAAAAGTATCAGGCTGCCATAACCTGGCTACAGCAAGATGTGTTTGAACCAATCACCACCATCCCGTTGCACTCCCTCGACATCCTGATAAGTAACCCGCCCTATGTACTGGAATCGGAGAAGGAGCAGATGCGTGCCAACGTGCTGTCTTACGAGCCACACCTGGCGCTGTTTGTGCCAGATAACGATGCCTTGCGGTATTATAAAAGAATAGCAGAGGTAGGGCAGGAGCTGCTGAAGCCGGGAGGCAACCTTTATTTCGAAATAAACGAGCGCTACGGAAAGGCCACGCAAGACATGCTATTGCGGGCAGGCTACCGACAGGCTGAGGTACTGCACGACCTGTTCGGCAAAGAACGCATGGTGGAAGCAATAGTATAGAGAGCAGTTGATCAGCTAAGAGCAGCATACTGGAAGAGCAGCAAGCTTATCTGAATTCTGCTAATAAAAATGGCCTTCCGGAGGAGTTTTAGTTGTTCTTATGCCTTGGGTTACCTTTAACTTTACATATTATAGTTGCCCCTGCGTTAGTGCAAATCAGCTATTAGCAAGAATTGATTGAAAATCTTACCTTTGCGAGCGTTAGTGTGCTCATTACCATAGAGCTGGCTATAAGCCAAGAGCAGTAAAAGCAATAAGCAAACTAGAGGCAATACATTAAATTTTTAATGAACTGTTAAAAATAATTTGGATGTATTACGAGCAGGACTGTAATTTTAGTAGATTTAAAAGTCTTGTATCGAGATGTGATGAAGGGGCTGGCCTAATCCAGTCTTTAACTATAAAGTAAGTGAACTTGAAAAAGATTTTGGTAACCGGAGGAGCAGGTTACATTGGCTCCCACACTGTAGTTGAACTCATAGAGGCTGGCTACGAACCTGTAATTGTAGATAATTTCTCAAATTCAGAGCAACGTGCCCTGGCTGGCATCGAAGCTATTGTAGGTCGGCAGGTGCGTTGCTATCACATAGATTGTACCGATGCTGCCGCCATGCGCGATGTGTTCCAGAAAGAACCGGATTTGGCTGGCGTTATTCATTTTGCTGCTTATAAAGCAGTAGGCGAATCAGTAGAAAAGCCCTTGAATTATTACCACAACAATGTCGGGTCGCTGGTGCTGCTGCTACAAGTAATGGCTGAGTTTAATGTCACCAAACTGGTTTTCTCTTCTTCCTGTACTGTGTATGGCATTCCGGAAAAACTGCCGGTAACCGAGCAGACGCCGGTACAGAAGGCCAACTCGCCGTATGGCAACACCAAAAAAATATGCGAAGAAATTTTAACCGATGTTGCTAACAGTGGCAGCTCCATCAGTTCTATCGCCTTGCGTTATTTCAACCCTATTGGAGCGCACGCCTCTGCTAAAATTGGCGAATTGCCATTGGGTATTCCGAGCAACCTGGTACCCTTTATCACCCAAACTGCCATAGGCATGCGGGAGCAGGTAACTATTTTTGGCGACGATTACGATACGCCAGACGGCACCTGTGTACGCGATTACCTGCATGTAGTAGACCTGGCTAAGGCTCACGTGATGGCCATCGCGCGTTTATTAACTGATGCTGGCGAGCCGATAGAGTTTTACAATGTAGGAACAGGAAATGGTGTAACCGTGCTGGAGGCGGTGCAGGCTTTTGAGCGTGCTACCGGTGTAAAACTAAATTATAAAATTGGGCCGCGCCGTGCCGGTGATGTGCCTAAAATATATGCCGATGTAACCAAAGTACAGGAGGTTCTAGGCTACAAAACCACTAAGACTCTCGAAGAGGCTATGAAAAGTGCCTGGGATTGGCAGGTATCGCTGCAGGAGTCCAGATAAGTTGAAGTAATCAAGTTAAAGACATTCATGAAAATATTAATAACCGGAGGTGCCGGCTTTATTGGGTCGCACGTAGTAAGGCTGTTTGTTACCAAATACCCACAATACCAGATCTTCAACCTCGATAACCTGACCTACGCCGGTAACCTGGCAAATCTATCGGATATAGAGGATAGAGATAATTATACCTTCCTGAAAGGAGACATTGTAGATGCAGCATACTTAGAAGGTATTTTCAGCGAACATAACTTTGATTCAGTTATTCACCTGGCAGCAGAGTCGCACGTAGACCGTTCCATATCTGATCCGTTGGCCTTTGTGTATACGAACGTAATCGGTACGGTAAACCTGCTGAACACAGCCCGTAAGCACTGGAAAGACAACTTGCAGGACCACTTGTTCTACCACGTGTCTACCGACGAGGTATATGGTTCGCTAGGCGAAGAAGGTCTCTTTACAGAAGAAACTGCTTACGACCCACGTTCGCCATACTCGGCATCTAAAGCCAGTTCTGACCACTTTGTACGAGCCTACTACCATACCTACGGCTTGCCGGTTAAACTTTCGAACTGCTCTAACAACTACGGCCCTAACCACTTCCCCGAAAAGCTGATTCCGCTGGCTATTTATAATATCCAGAACGAGAAGCCGGTGCCTGTATACGGCAAAGGCGAAAACGTGCGCGACTGGCTTTTTGTGCTGGATCATGCCCGCGCTATCGACGATGTTTTCCATAAAGGTAAAATAGGCGATACCTATAATATTGGTGGCGTAAATGAGTGGCGCAATATCGACCTGATAGAATTGCTCTGCGACCTGATGGACGAGAAACTGGGCCGCCCTGCCGGGCAGTCGAGAGGGCTGATCACGTTTGTAAAAGACCGTGCCGGCCACGACCTGCGCTATGCCATCGACTCCTCCAAGCTTATGAACGAACTGGGCTGGGAACCTTCTGTAACCTTTGAGCAGGGCCTTAGCAAAACGGTAGACTGGTACCTGGAAAATACAGAGTGGCTCGATAATGTAACCTCTGGCAACTACAAAGCTTACTACGAGCAGCAATACACGCACCGATAATAGCTTACTTATTTTGTATAGTACCTCTTTCCACTCCAAACCGATCAGCCATCTTACCTTTCTGGTAACCGGTGGCGGAGGTTTTATAGGATCTAACCTGGTAGAGTACCTGCTGCAGCATGGAGCAGGTACTGTGCGGGTGCTGGATAATTTCTCGACCGGCTTCCGGCGGAACCTGGAACCCTTTGCAGCAAACCCGGCACTTGAAATTCTGGATGGAGATATTTGTGAGCTATCTGTTTGTAGAACAGCCTGTGAGGGAGTTGACATTGTGCTGCACCAGGCCGCGCTTGGCTCCGTGCCACGGAGCATCCATAACCCGGCATTGAACAACGAGGTCAATGTAGGTGGTTTTGTAAACATGCTTACCGCCGCCAAAGAACAGGGCGTAAAGCGAGTGGTATATGCTTCCTCTTCCTCAGTCTACGGCGATAACCTTGCCTTGCCAAAGGTGGAGGACCAGGTAGGAAACCCACTCACTCCCTATGCAGTAGCTAAACGAACCAATGAACTATATGCCAATGTGTTTGCCAGAACCTATGGGATGGAGATTATAGGGTTGCGGTACTTCAATATTTTCGGGAACAGACAAAGCCCTGAAGGACAGTATGCCGGTGTAATTCCTTTGTTTATGGAGGCTTTGTTAACTGGGCGCCCGCCAAAGATCCACGGCGATGGCTTGCAGACAAGAGACTTTACCTACATAGAAAACTGTGTCCAGGCAAATATAAAAGCTGCTTTGGTAGAAGATCCGGCAGCATTAAATCAGGTCTATAATATTGCCACAGGTGTCCGAACCACCTTATTGGATTTGTATCGCACCTTAGAAAAAGCAGCAGGCCTAGCCTTAGAGCCACTGTTTAAGCCTGAGCGAATTGGCGATACAAAAGATAGTCTTGCCGATATATCAAAAGCTCGAAAGTTGTTGGGCTATAACCCACAGGTGAGTATGGAGGAAGGGCTGAAGCAAACATTTGAGTGGTTTAGAAAACAAAATAACATAGTGGAGCAGGCGCACTAGCAGGCTCTAAATACTTAACTATTACCGAAAACCAATGAAAGGAATTATTCTTGCCGGAGGCTCTGGAACACGACTCCACCCTTTAACCCTGGCTGTAAGTAAGCAGCTGATGCCTGTGTACGACAAGCCCATGATCTATTATCCGTTGTCTACACTCATGTTGGCTGGTATCCGGGAAATCCTGATTATCTCCACGCCGCACGATATACCGCAGTTTCAGCGTTTGTTGGGCGATGGTGCCAGTGTAGGGTGCAAGTTCAGTTATGCAGTGCAGGAAGTTCCTAACGGGTTGGCGCAGGCGTTTGTGATAGGAGAGGAGTTTATTGGAGACGATAAAGTAGCACTGGTACTTGGCGATAATATTTTTTATGGCTCTGGTATGAGTAAGCTGCTGCAGCAGAACAGCAACCCGGATGGTGGTGTGGTGTATGCTTACCATGTGCATGATCCGGAGCGCTATGGAGTGGTGGAATTCGATGATAATTTCAAGGCTGTTTCTATTGAAGAAAAGCCAAAAGAGCCAAAATCGAGCTATGCCGTACCTGGCCTTTATTTTTACGATAACGATGTGGTGGAAATGGCAAAAAACCTCGAGCCTAGTGCACGTGGTGAATATGAGATCACCGATATCAACAAAGAGTACCTGCGCCGGGGCAAGCTTAAAGTAGGCATTCTGGACAGAGGTACTGCCTGGCTCGATACCGGCACTATTCAGTCGCTGATGCAAGCTGCTACTTTTGTGCAGGTAATAGAGGAGCGACAAGGGCTTAAAATCGGTTCTATAGAAGAAGTGGCCTATCGTATGGGCTTTATCAATGCCGAACAACTTAGGCGAGTAGCAGAGCCGTTGCGCAAGAGCGGCTATGGCGATTACCTCCTGAACCTGCTGCGGTAAGTTTCTAAAACCTAATTAAAAAGCCGATTCGAAAGAGTCGGCTTTTTAATTAGGCGAAAATTTAAACTACAGGTAGTTGCTTCCTGCACTCTTTTCTTTAGCCAAACACGAATCCCATTATCAGGCCAGTGAGAATGAGCACAGGGGGCGGGACTTTTGTAAACATGAGCAGGCAAAAAGTAGTAACCACCAAGCCAAAGTTCAGGATAGTGTTATCGATGGGGTGGTAGAGCATAATGGCGGCGGCTACCACCATGCCCGAACTTACAGCGCTTACTCCCTCCAGCGAAGCCCGCACGACTCTAAACTTTTTCAGGCCATCCCAGAATCGGATTACGAAGAAGATGAGGAAGGTGCCAGGCAGAAAAATACCAACTGTGGCAACAAAAGAGCCAAGTAACTGCCCCGGAATGCCGTATCCGCGCATGGCCAGGCTACCAATGTAAGAGCAATAGGCGAAAACTGGGCCAGGCAGCGCCTGCACCATAGCAAAGCCTGAGAGAAACTCTTCGGCGGTAAGGTATTTTTTGAAATCGACAAACTCGGTGTACATAAGCGGAATGAGCACCTGACCGCCTCCAAATACCAGGCTACCGTTGCGGTAAAAGTTCTCGAACAACCTGATCGGAAGCAAAGAGGTGGCACCACCTAAGACTGCTGCCGTAACCAGCACACCCACATAGAGCACAAAATTAGCCCATTGAATCTGCAGTTTTTGCCCTTTCTCCTGGGGGTGCTGTTTAAACCGAAAAGCCGTAATAACGCCTCCACCTATCAGGAGCAGTGGGTAAACCCAAGGCGAATTGTAAAAATAGCCAATAATGGCCGATACCACCATCAGGCCTACAGCCAGCTTCGTATTTACAACTTTAGAGCTGATCATGTAGGCAGCATAGGCCACAAAGCCTACTGCCATGGGTTGAATAAACTTCAGGAAGTTGAGAGAGATATTGTTTTGCTGCAGGTAAGAAATACCCAACCCGGCTAGCGTCATGATAGTGGCTGCAGGGGTAATCCAGACCAGGAGCGTGAGGTAGGCCAGGTTAGGGCCACCGATTTTGTAGCCGAGAGCAGTAATAGTTTGGGTGGAGGTGGGGCCGGGTAAAATCTGACAAAGGGCGTTGAGCTCTATTAGTTCTTTCTCCGAAATATAACGCCGTTTGTCGACCAGCATCTTAAACATCATGGCCATATGCGCTTGTGGCCCTCCAAAAGAAGTAAGGGCTAGTACCAGGACGTCTTTAAGAAAGATGTAATAGCGCAGGCTCATGCTAGCAGATCAAAAAAATAGAGAGACCGCCAGGGCAGGCAATCTCTCTATTCAGGAAACAGATATATCAGACCTTCTTCAATCCGAGCTCTACCAGTCGCTCATTCAGGTATTCGCCTGCGGTAGCGTCTGGGTAGGCTTTCGGGTTACGCTCGTCTATGCAGCTCTCCAGGCAAGTAAGGTCCATTTCGGAGCGGGGGTGCATAAAAAACGGAATAGAGAACCGGGAGGTGTGCATGAGCTCGCGCGGTGGGTTTACTACCCGGTGTATCGTAGACTTTAACTTGTTATTAGTAAGGCGGGCCAGCATATCGCCCACGTTTACTACTACCTGCTCCGGAAGGGCCGTAATCGGAATCCATTTACCGTCGCGGCGCAGCACCTGCAGGCCATCGGCGCTGGCACCCATGAGCAGGGTAATCAGGTTAATGTCGCCGTGCTCAGCTGCTCTCACAGCGTCAGCAGGCACGCTGTCTGGGTCTTCTATTGGGAAGTAGTGAATGGCCCTAAGAATGCTGTTGCCGTATAATACTTTGTCGTCGAAATAATTTTCTGGGAGCTCCAGCAGAATAGCCAGCGCTTTGAGTACTTCTTTGCCAGCAGCCTCTAGTTTGCGGTAAGCCTCTAGGGTTACTGCCTCGAACTCTGCAACCTCGGCTGGCCACACATTGGCTGGATACTCAGCTTTAATAGGGTCGCTGTCAGGGATCGTGCTCAGTTCTTGGCCTACATGGTAAAACTCTTTCAGGTCGCCGGTGTTAAAGCCTTTGGCTTTTTCCTTACCTTTGCCAACGTAGCCCCTTTGCCCGGCAAGCCCAGCAATTTCATATTTTTGCTTTACCTCGTCGGGCAGTGCAAAAAACTTTTGGGTGGCAGCATACAGCTTTTGGGTTAGTTCGTCGCTCAGCCCGTGGTTGCGTAAAGCAATAAAACCAATGTTCTGATAGGCCTCACCAAGCTGCTGCACAAACTTAGCTCTTCTTCCTTCGTCTCCTGATGTAAAATCGGCCAGGTCTAATGAAGGGACTTCATCAAACAATATCTCGCTCATAAATTAATTTGCTGTATACTTTTTACTAATACTCACGTAGTTCGCAATATACAAAATTTAAAATGCTAATTTAGTTTCCAAAACCAACCAAACCATAATAAATAAATGAAAAATTCTTACTTATTTCTGGCTGCTGCCTTACTAGTGAGCACCTCTGCTTGTGATACTGCGCGGCAAACCCAGGAAAACGAAGCACAAATGGCCTCTAGTGTAACTGGCGAAAGAACAGGTCCGACACCAAGCGGCGCAGTTATGTCTAAAGATGGCTTGCGAGTATATGCTTTTGACGATTCTCCTGCCTATCCGGAGTCGCAATTGCGCCTTAACTCGCCGGCAGCCGGTAGCACGGTGCCAGCAGGAGCGGTTGAGTTTTCTTATGACTTAAGCAATTTCCAGTTAACCCGCATGACCTCGCACAGCAACTCGGGCCACATGGCAAATTCTGAGAAAGGGCAGCACATTCATAACATAGTAGATAACCAGCCTTACACAGCACATTACGAAACGGAGTTTACTAAAGAGTTAGCAGAAGGCGATCATGTGGTGCTGTCGTTTCTGTCGCGTTCTTACCACGAGAGTCTCAAGCACAAAGGCGCTTACGACCTGCGCATGATAACTGTAGGAAGACCACAGCAACGCATGGAGTTCGATATGAACGCGCCGCACATGTTCTATAGCAGACCAAAAGACACTTATACTGGTGCTGATGCAGAGCGTGTGATGCTTGATTTTTACCTGGTGAACACGGAGCTTTCTCCAACCGGAAACAAAGTGCGCGCTACCATTAACAACACTGTGTTTACGCTGGACAGATGGTTGCCATACATTATCGAAGGCATGCCAATGGGCGAAAACACCATTAAGCTGGAGCTGATCGACAATGCCGGCACGGTAATACCCGGACCTTTCAACACCGTAACACGCACCTTTACCTTAAGCGAAAATTCTTAATTTTTAAGAAACATAAATTCTGAAAAAGACCTCATGCAGCCGTAAAGGTGGTAATGAGGTCTTTTTTTTGGGGATAAAGGTGCTGGGTTTAGTAAGCAATGCTTCTTCAGCTTTAATGGTTGTCTGGACGGCGTAGCTGCTTTTGCCTCTCAATTTTACAGCATGTTATGCAGCTCAGCTACCCGGGCCATCCTCAGCTTTCATTGGCCGCTTCTGAGGATATCATATTGCATTAAGGGTAGCCAGCCCTAAGGGTTTTAACCGTAGTAAAGCCTCCGGAAGGCCATTTTCATTAGCAGAATTCCAATATACAGCCCAACCCTAATGGTGAGAGTTAGCTTCCTGTGCTTTAGGCGTAGGAGGGCGTGCCGGTGGGCTGTGCAAGCCGTTGGGCTCTCGCAGCTCGCTCTTTTGCTCGTGCCTCCTAAAAGGAGCTTAAACAACTGCTCCATCCTTCACGCATCCTGCTGTTGCATTTATAAAAATCCTGCTAATGAAAATCGTCTTCCAGAGCATTTTTGCTTTTAATAGTGCCTAGGCTTTTGGTTTTGCAAATAAAATTGCTCGCACACAAGAACGCCTTCCGGCGGTACATTAGGCGTACCACGCGGAAGGCGTTCTTGTAGGAGATTACTAAAATCTTATTTATGAAATCCTATTTGGGTTTGTTCTGCCCAGGGTTTGGGTCAGCTATGGAGTTGCGCATGTCGGTGTCGGACTGGATGTTCTGCATGCGGTAATAATCCATTATACCGAGGTGGCCGCTTCGGAAAGCTGCTGCAATGGCCTGTGGAATTTCTACCTCCGCTGCAATTACAGAAGCACGGGCTTCCTGTGCTTTAGCTTTCATTTCCTGTTCTACGGCTACGGCCATGGCGCGACGTTCTTCGGCTTTGGCTTCGGCTACTTTCAAGTCGGCACCTGCCTGGTCTATCTGCAGCTTGGCGCCAATGTTCTCGCCTACATCAATATCGGCAATATCAATAGATAAGATCTCGTAGGCAGTGCCGGCATCAAGGCCTTTCTGCAGCACCAGCTTCGAAATAATATCCGGACTCTCCAGTACTACTTTATGCGAGCTGGATGAGCCTATAGAGGTTACAATGCCTTCGCCTACACGGGCCAGAATAGTTTCTTCGCCGGCACCACCCACCAATTGGCGAATGTTCGCGCGCACGGTAACACGGGCACGGGCCAGCAACTGAATACCGTCCTGAGCCACAGCAGCTACACTAGGGGTGTTAATTACCTTTGGGTTAACAGAAGTGGTTACAGCCTCAAATACATCGCGGCCGGCAAGGTCTATGGCAGTGGCCTGCTTAAAGGTTAGCGGAATGTTGGCTTTGTCGGCAGAAATGAGTGCTTTGATTACGGTTGGCACATTGCCGCCTGCCAAATAGTGTGTTTCGAGTTCGGTGGTGGTGAGGTTAATGCCAGCTTTGGTCGAGTTGATCATGGAGTTTACGATCAGGCTGGGTGGCACCTTTCTGATGCGCATAAATACCAGTTCCAGCAGGCCCACACGCACCCCTGAAAACAAGGCTGTGATCCAGAGACTGATCGGTACGAAATATAAAAATATCATGAGCAGGATAATACCACCTGCAATTAGAAACAGCACTGAATAATTTTCCATGGGGTTGATTTAACTTATTTCTTCTACAATAATTTTGTTTGCGGATAATTGAATGATGCGAATGGCTGTGTTGGGAGCAATAAACTCACCTTGTGTCTGCACTTCGTGGTGCTGGTCCTGAAACACAGCTGTACCTTGAGGGCGAAGGGCAGAAATAGTTTTGCCTTTGTTGCCTACCTGCAGCGTATGCAGCTTGTCGTCATTTACCCTGCCGGAGTTAGTGTCTTTCAGGGCAAAGCGCGACCAGGCATCTGTGCGGAAGCTATAGAAGACAGCAATGCAGGTAGTAAGTACCGCTATTGCCAGAATAATATGCCCTATAGTGGTGCCTAAGGCAGCATACCCGATCCAGACGCCAATAGCAGCCAGCACAAAACCCAGCACTCCGACAATTGTAGTTCCTGGCACAAATATCAGTTCTATGATGATCAGAATCAGGCCTATCCCGATTAGCAGTATTACCGTTATCCAATCTAATAACATAGTGCCTCCATGCATATTTAGTAAATATAGCAATTTGATTATCAAATACCCCTTCGGGCTGCTTTTAAATTAAAGGTCTCTTCCCGGTTTCGGTGTGCCTTTGGCTGTCTTTTTTTCAAATTATGCGAATGGAAATGCCCTTCCGGAGGCAAAAAGAGATGTAAGACACAGGGTGCCAGGTACAAGACATATAAATTATCTGAGAGGCAAAAGCTAGGTTTTGATAATTCTAATTTGTGAAAAGCTTCCGTGTCCTCAGTTCCACCATTCAGCAGTTGAGCCCTTTAACCTTTCAACAACCAGCACCAAATTCTCCTAATGGAAATGCCCTTCCGGAGGCATTTTGAGCTACATAGGGTTTAGGTATAAAAAAGGAAGCCATTCTTCCAGGAGAGGAAGAATGGCTTCTATAGAGGTAGGTTTTGCGTGCTAGTATGCCTTGGCAAAGTATACCCGCCGTTTAGATGGTTTACCTGAAAGCATGTCTACACCGTCTTCTTCGGCTGCATCGAGGGCAATGCAGCGGATGGTGGCCTTTGTTTCTTCTTTTATGCGTTCTTCAGTTTCTGGTGTGCCATCCCAGTGGGCCAGCACAAAACCACCTTTATTTTCAAGCACTTGCTTAAACTCCTCGTAGCTATCTACTTTGGTGGTATGTTCTGCCCGGTGCTGGAGCGCCTTGTTAAAGATGCTGGCTTGTATTTCTTCCAGTAGAGCCGGAATGTAGCTGCCCAGGCTGTCGAACTGCTGGGTGCTTTTCTCTTTAGTGTCGCGGCGCGCCACTTCGGCGGTGCCGTTTTCGAGGTCGCGGTTACCAATAGCAATGCGCACCGGTACGCCTTTCAGTTCCCACTCCGCAAATTTAAAGCCCGGGCGTTCGGTGTCGCGGTTGTCGAACTTCACGCTGATGCCTTTGGCCTGCAACTCTTTCTTCAGTCGGTTTACTTTTTCGCTGATCTGCGCCAGTTGCTCCTCGCCTTTATAAATAGGCACAATAACCACTTGTATAGGCGCCAGGTTCGGAGGCAGCACCAGGCCTTCATCGTCGGAGTGCGTCATAATCAGAGCACCCATTAAGCGGGTACTCACACCCCATGAGGTTCCCCAAACATATTCTAGTCCGCCTTCTTTGGTGGCGAATTTCACGTCAAAAGCTTCCGCAAAGTTCTGACCTAAGAAGTGCGAAGTTCCTGTTTGCAGCGCCTTGCCATCTTGCATTAAACTTTCAATGCAATAGGTTTCAAGGGCACCTGCAAAGCGTTCGTTAGGTGTTTTTATGCCTTTTACAACTGGCACTGCCATATAATTCTCTACGAAGTCGGCATATACGTGCAGCATCTGCTCCGTTTCGGCAATGGCTTCTTCGGCAGTGGCATGCGCCGTGTGGCCTTCCTGCCACAGGAACTCGGCTGTGCGCAGAAACAGGCGCGTACGCATTTCCCAACGCACCACGTTGGCCCACTGGTTTACGAGCAGGGGCAGGTCGCGGTAGCTTTGGATCCAGTTTTTGTAGGTGCTCCAGATAATAGCCTCTGAGGTAGGGCGTACAATCAGTTCTTCTTCGAGGCGGGCCGCCGGGTCTACGCGCAGTTTGCCTTTGTTGTCGGGGTCTGCCTGCAGGCGGTAGTGTGTTACCACCGCGCATTCTTTGGCAAAACCTTCTGCATTCTGCTCTTCTGCTTCAAACAGGCTTTTAGGCACAAACAAAGGAAAGTAGGCGTTTTCGTGACCGGTGGCCTTAAACATATCATCTAACACACGCTGCATTTTCTCCCAAATGGCATAACCATATGGTTTGATTACCATACAGCCGCGCACAGCAGAATTTTCAGCTAAACCAGCCTTTTTAACCAGCTCATTGTACCACAGCGAATAATCCTCGCTTCTCTTAGGTAGCCCTTTGCTCATGTTTTATGTATTCTTAAGTTTATTGTTACTAATTAACCCTAGTTTGGAATAGTTTTTGTAAGTATAACACTAAATAAAACTATATCATTCTCCCACAAAATTACGTTAATAAATAATACTATAAGTAAGATTTTGTATGAATGTGTGTTATCTTTGATATAGTGTTATTCGCACATCAACTATTACAGGAAGCCCATGAAAAAGATAAATTTATTAACCATAGCCCCTGCTCTATGTTTGTTGGTGGTGAGCTGCAATAGCCCTATAGCGTTGCAGTCTTCCGAGTACGACGATATGTATTATTCGTCGTCCGACCAGACAGTGTATGCAGAACCAGCTCCTGAGGCAACCATGGGAGACTTTAGATCCGGATCAACTGCTGATGCCGGAGACGAGTATGTGGCCGAGGGCACTGAAGATTATTATGCAGACGAGTATTACGACGGACGTGCGTATAATCAGCGTAATAATATCAATCATTCCTTTGTAGATCCTTATTGGGGAGCAGCTGTTCACCCAGGTTTTGGCTACAGCAGGTTTGGATCTGCTTTTTATGATCCTTTCTTTGATCCGTTTTACAGCCCTTTCAGACCTTATAGCCGGTTTAGCATGAGCTTTGGCTTTGGTATGGGCATGGGCCGCTACTATAACCCATACATGGATCCCTTTATGATGGGAGGCATGGGAATGTGGGGGAACCCATACATGATGGGCTGGGGCAACCCTTATATGGGTATGGGCAGATTTGGAGCCTATAACAGCTTCTATAACGGCTATTACACTGGGTTAAACCGTGGCTTATATGCTGGTGGCGGGTACTTTTATGATGCCCCAGGCCAGACAAGGCGCATACAGTATGGGCCGAGAGTCGACAGAAGTACTGTTGGGGCTCAGCCTGCTCGACCTAGCGGAGCATCCGGAAGACCAGATCGTGAAGGCATGTCTAATGAGCAGCGTGCTGTGATGCCTGGTGGTGGAAATGCAGTTAGCCCTGCACGCCCGGCCAGACCATCGCGAGGCAACCAATCTATAGGTGGTCAGCAGAGCCAGGAGATTAAACAGACGTTGCCATCCAGACCAGAAACGCCGGCCACACAGCCAGCCCGTCCGCAGCGTACTACAAGAGAAGCTGCGCCTGCCAGGCAACGTATCCAGCAGCAACAAAATATACAACGCAGTACGCCAAGCTACGAACGTAGCACACCAAGCCGTACTTTTGAGCGTAGCAGCTCTCCAATGCAAAGTAGCCCTGCTTCCCGACCATCACCATCACGTGGCGGCGGTGGCGGCGGCCGACCGATGAGAGGAAATTAAAACTAGCTTCAATTAATTATGTTAAATAAAATAGTTTCAGCCAGCTTAGCTTTACTGCTAGGCTGGAGTGGAACCGCTTTTGCCCAAAGTGAGGTAGATGCACTGCGGTATACCCGCTTAGGCGTTTCCGGTTCTGCTCGTATTCAAGGTATTGGTGGGGCTCAGTCTGCACTGGGTGCCGATATCTCCAGTATGTTTGTGAACCCTGCCGGTTTGGGCATGTTTCGTAGATCTGAGATAACCATAAGTCCGGGCTTTAGCACAGCTAACGCCAACTCCCGTATAGCAAACCCGGATACTTATTTTGGACCAAGCGTATCAGATAACCGCAATTCTTTTGGTATACCGCAGGCAGGTATTGTTTTTGCAGACAGGAGAGGCGATAACGATGGAAGCGACTGGCGCGGTACCAATATTGGCTTGAGCATCACCCGCCTCAATAATTTTAACTCTCAAACTGCCTATAATGGAAATACCCAAGACTGGACCATTGTAGATTATTTTGCGGAACAGGCCAATAACAGAGCAACCATGTCTAACGGGCGCACCCTGATTAAAGACGATCTCGATGCTGAATTCAACAACTACAGCACCCTTGAAGGCATGGCATACGGCACATACCTGATTGATGTGTATGAAGATGATGATGGAGAGTATGCCGCTCCTGTTGACAGGGCCCTGGATGTAAGCTTTGGAGAAGAGGTTTTGCGAAAAGGCTCTCAAAACCAGTTCGACATTGGCGTAGGTACCAGCTACCGCGATAAAATTTACCTGGGTGCATCGGTAGGTATTGTCAGCACCAATTACTCACAGGTACGTATGTACCGCGAGTCAGATGCTGATCCGTCTACTACATTTAACAACATGCAATTGCGTGATGAATTTACTACGAGAGGGGCCGGTATCAATTTAAAACTGGGTGCTATATTCAGGCCTGTAGATGCTTTGCGTATTGGAGCTTCGGTGCAAACGCCAACTTCATACAGCTTCGACGAAACGTATGCGACCTCCCTTAATGCCAACTTTTCTGATATAGGTAACCAAAATGCCGTACAGGCCCCTGGGCAGTTTTCTTACGGTCTTACTACACCGTTTCGTGCCACAGGTGGTATTGCTTACTTCCTGAACAAACTTGGCTTTATTTCGGCAGATGTAGAGTATGTGAACTATGCTGGTGCCAGGTTCCGCGAACGAGATAGCGACTTTGGCGGCAGCGGCAATTACTTTGGAAACATCAACACGCGCATCAGAGAAACTTACCAATCGGCTGTTAACATCAGAGTAGGAGCCGAAGCCCGTTACGAGGTGTTTAGGTTCAGGGCTGGTTACGCACATGGTGGCGACCCTTATAAAGGAGCAGAGCTTGACGGCAGCACCAGCACCATTTCGTTAGGTACCGGCGTTCGGCTTCAGAACTATTTTGTTGATGTGGCTTATACTTCTACCAGCATGCAGTCGGCTTATTCGCCTTACTCTTTTAATACAGGAGTATCGCCACAGATCAACACCGATAATAGGCTAAACAATGTGGTATTTACAGTAGGATTCAATTTCTAACAAAAAGATTTTTCCTGTTTTTATTGATGAAGAGGCTGTACGGGAGACCGTATCAGCCTCTTTTTTTGCTTCAGGGCAGAACAGGTGCTATTTTTGGATAATATTTAAATTCCCGGCATAAGGAAGAATCATATTATTATGATAATTTTAAAATGCTCTGCTGAGATAACAGCATGCAGGAGCCTACCCCAAGGGTTTCGTTTGGGCATGCTTTACCTGAAACAAACCAGTCTGTTATAGATGCAGCCGATTTTGAATGCAATGTTCTTTTATAATAACTCTAAAACTACACTAATGCCGTTACAAGTTAGATCGGCCGTTCTGGCCATAGTGCTTTGCTGCCTTGCCCTTAGCACGCAGGCACAGCAGAAAAAAGAAGTTGCCCTGGAAGATATTTATCAGAAAGGCACGTTTGCCGCAAAATCGGTTTATGGTGTAAACTGGATGAACGATGGCCGCTATTACAGCTCCCAGGTGCCAGATCAGGCAAACCGTGTGTATGATATCGTGAAATACGACGTAACCACCGGGCAGGCTGTGGCTACCATTATAGAAGGAGAGGACCTGAAGCCAGCCGGAAGTAACCAGCCCCTGCAGTTCGACGATTACTCGTTTTCTTCTGATGAGCAGAAGGTGCTGTTTGCTACCGGCACTGAACAGATCTACCGCCGCTCTTCTAAAGCAGACTTTTATATTTACGACATAGCTGGTAAAAAACTCACCAGGCTGAGCAGCGGCGGAAAACAGCTGTATGCTACCTTTTCGCCAGATGCCAAGCGTGTGGCTTTTGCCCGCGACAACAACATGTTTGTGGTAGACCTGGCTACGATGCAGGAAACCCAGATTACCACCACTGGCAAGTTTAACGCCATCATCAACGGCTATGCCGACTGGGTATACGAAGAAGAGTTCAGCTTTGCCCAAGGTTTTCACTGGTCGCCCGATGGCTCTAAAATTGCCTACTATACCTTTGATGAGAGCCAGGTGCCGGAGTTTAACATGCAGATGTGGGGCGAACTTTACCCTCAGGACTACAAGTATAAATACCCTAAAGCCGGTGAGGCAAATTCAATTGTAAGCGTATCGGTGTATCATGTAAGCAACGGCCAGACTATAAAGATGGAGACTGGTACAGAGCCCAATATGTACCTGCCGCGCATGAAGTGGACGAACGATAGCAATCTTCTCTCTGTCCAGAGGATGAACCGCCTGCAGAACACCCTGGAGATTTTACACGCCAATGCGACAACCGGCAAAGCCAATGTGGTACTCAAAGAAACAGATAAAGCGTACATCGACATAACAGATGATCTCACGTACCTGAAAGATGGCAAGAGCTTTATTCATTCCTCGGAAAAAGACGGTTACAACCACTTGTACCTCTACAACATGAATGGCAAACTGCTGCGACAGATTACAACTGGTAAATGGGAGGTAAGCAGCTATGTAGGCTTCGACGAAAAGAACGACGTGCTTTATTACCTGTCTACAGAAGTGTCGCCGCTCGATCGGCACTTGTACAGCATTAGTAGCAAGGGTAAGAATAAGAAGCGGCTCACACCTGCTGCCGGTACGCATACCATCAACATGAGTCACGATTTTAAATATTACCTGGACTATCACACTGCTGCCAATGTGCCTGTAACCGTCAGCCTTCACACCGCTAAAGACGGCAAGCTGATAAAGGTGCTGGAAGACAACCAGAAGCTGCGCAACACTCTGGATCAGTATCAGATTGCCAAGCAGGAGTTCTTTACTGTAAATACCGCCGATGGCACGCAGCTAAACGGCTGGATGATAAAACCTGCCAACTTCGACCCGAAAAAGAAATACCCGGTGCTGATGTTTGTATATGGCGGCCCAGGCTCTCAGACTGTTACCAACAGTTGGGGCGGTGCCAACTATCTGTGGCACCAGGTGCTAGCCAGCAAGGGAGTTGTAGTGGTGAGTGTAGACAACAGAGGCACAGGTGCCCGTGGGGCAGCCTTTAAAAAAGCCACTTATGCTAACTTAGGTAAATACGAGATAGAGGACCAGATAGAGGCAGCCAAATGGCTGGGGCAGCAGGCGTATGTAGATAAAAATCGCATCGGAATCTGGGGCCATAGCTTCGGAGGTTACATGGCGCTGCTTGGCATGACCAAAGGCAACGGTATTTTCAAAGCTGGTATATCAGTGGCACCCGTTACCAACTGGCGCTTTTACGACACCATTTATACCGAACGCTTCCTGAAAACACCACAGGATAATGCAGCTGGCTACGACGATAATTCGCCTCTACAGTTTGCTGATAAGCTGCAGGGGGAGCTGCTCCTGATACACGGCACCGGCGACGATAATGTACATTTTCAGAATGCGGTAGCCATGCAAGATGCGCTTATTAGTGCTAACAAACAGTTCGAGAGCTTCTATTATCCGAACCGCAACCATGGTGTAGGTGGAGGCATTACGTCGCTGCACCGTTTCCGCATGATGACGAACTTTCTGGAGCGCAAACTGATAAACACTGGCTTAGAAGAACAGCTGTAAACACAGAGTAACAAATGCAAAAGGCCCACCTATTGGTGGGCCTTTTTTAGTAGAAAGAAGCGCAGGTACTCCTTAAGAAAGCTGCCTATGCTTGATCAACCATGCGTATCCAAAGGCAAAAACACCTCCGGAAGGGCAAATTCATTAGAATAATTTGGTTGTTGATTGCTATTAGTAGTACAATCAGCTATTGATACATTTTTTTGCACATAGTAGCTAAAGCGCAGACCTATTAGCCAGGTGTACTTAATGACGCTAAACTGTCTGAGCGTTCAGCGAGTTTTTCGCGTCTTGATTTTTTTGGTTCTTTTTGTATCAAGACAAAAAGAACAAGGAAGCAGGCAATGAAACAGCCTCACGCAATTATCACAGTAGCAAAAGCAGCTATGCGAACTTAAACTAAGAAGCTTTCTACTCCCCAAAAGATCATTTCAAGAGGATAAAAAGAGAAGAAAGTACTCTAAGCTGATACCTACACTACAAATGAATCGCATTACCTACTTCACCACTTTCATAGAAGGATTGGTTAGTAAGGGCTCCTTCAGAGAGTGCAGGAGCATATACCTACTTACAGGTCCATCTGAGTGAGCTCTTCCTGCTGCTGATTGGCACGAGCAGCTGCAGACTTCTGGTGCTTAATCCTTTTTCTCCAAGAGAATAAGGCTTTGTAGCTGTTATAAGGATAGGTTCTGTTCTTCGGAATATTGTTTACCAGAACAGCCACCAGGAACAGTACCAACACGCCAAACAACACGGGGTTTAGCACATAGTAGAAACCAAGCGCTTTAATTTTTTCTGAACCAATATTGGCAATAAGCGCTGTTGCACCTCCCGGTGGATGCAGCGTTTTAGTAATCTGCATCAAAACAATAGAAAAAGAAACAGACAACGCAGACGAAAGCCACATAAGCTCCGGATTACCAAAGAGCTTGTATACTGATACCCCCACCAATGCACTGATTAAGTGGCCGCCGATTAGGTTGCGGGGCTGTGCCAGGGGGCTGTTAGTGGCACCGTAAATTAACACAGCCGAAGCACCAAAAGAACCAATAAGAAACAATTGATCGGAACTCGATACAAATGGATTTTGAGTCTGTACAAAGCCAATAATTCCGATGCCTAACAAAGAACCAATAAATGTCCAGATGTGGTCGGTAGGGTCGATGATAGTCTGCCGGTAAACTACATACTTAGCTATTCTATAATTACGCTTTATTTTTCTCATTATTACTTCAGGTCCTAAGGCTCTGCTGGCCGTACACGTTTAGGTAATAGCAATACCTGTTAGGCATTTAAAGTTCCTGCAAAGATAGCATCACTTCAACGAGCCCTGCAAATGGCCAGGTTAGTTATACCAGGTAATAAGACAGGAACAGCTTTGTAAAGTTTCGGAGTCAGGAGCTGTTGCAATAACTTTTAAGGCCAACAAAAAGCTGCCAAAGCGACTATTATTACTCCCGCAGCCCCAGCTGCGCATTTATTAGCGGTGTTTTGGGAGCCAGGAAAAAGCCGGTAAGGCTGGCAAACATAATCGGTATAAAATGGTGGAAGCCGGTTAAGGTGGCGAGTAGAATAATGGTGCTGATGGGAGTGCGCGTAACACAGGCATTAATGGCGGCCATGCAGCTAACCAGAATGAGCGGGAGGTTCTGCCCCGGAAAAGCGGCATTTACAATCATGCCCACCGTGGCACCCACAAAAAAGAGCGGAATAATAAAGCCGCCACGCCAGCCCGAAGTTACGGTTAAGCTAATGGCTAAAATTTTAGCAACCAGCAGCAGTACCAGAAACTCCAAAGTAAACTGCTCCTCAAGGAGCACATTTAACTCATCGTGGCTAAAGTACCGCGACAGAGGCACGTAGTAAGCAATTATGCCTATAAGCAATCCACCGGCAGCCATTTTTATGTAGATCGGCACATTCAATTTCCGGAAGAGGTTCCGGCAATGGCGCACTGTGAAAATAAACAGCCAACCGGCCGCTGTGCCAGCTAAAGCATACAGCATGGCATAAAAAAAGTCGTTTAGCTCGGGTGTGGAATAAACCGGGAAGTTCCAGGTGGGGCCAATGCCAATGTGGGTAATCAGAATAAAAATAACGTAGCTGGAGCAGCTGGCAACAAAGGCAGGAATCAGGGCCTGGTAATACTCCACCACATGCTTGTGGTGCAGAATTTCGAGGGCAAACAAAGTGCCTCCAAGCGGAGCACCAAAAAGGGCCGTAAAGGCAGCAGCCATACCGGCTATGGTCAGAGAGCGTAGGTCTTCTCCTCTAATTTTCAGTTTTTTAGCAATCCAGGTTCCCGTAGAGCCAACCACCTGCACCAATGGTGCCTCCGGCCCTGCACTTCCTCCGCTCGCTATACATAGCCACGACGACAAAATCATGGCAGGGTTGTTTTTAGGTTCCAGCCGCCCGCCTTTAAACCGGATGTTATTTACGATCAGGTCCATTTCGCCGGGGTCGCCCATATAATGAATAACCAGGCCGGCCAGCAGACCAGCCGTAGCCATCAGCGGAATTACATAGAGTCCTTGCACCGGCGCCAGAAAATGTAGAAAACCTTCGAGCACCATCCAGTAAAGGCCTGCTATAACGCCTCCAACAATTCCAACAGCTACCCATAACAGAAATATCTTACTAAAAACAAAGGGGTTAAACTGCAAAGGGTAGTTTATCTGGTTCCGAAGCGTAACGGCAAATCTTCTTGTTTTAAAATCCATATTACAAAGGTAAAAAGTTTTTATGCGAATGGAGAACCTGCTGCACCTGCTTTTCCTGAAGGGGGTATACCTACTTAGCTGGTATAATTCGTTATAATGAAATATAGAAACGAGGAACGGCTTCAAAAATATTTTCTAAGGGCAAGGGTGATATGGAAGGCTTGTGCCGGATAAACAAAAAAAGCAAATGCAGACACTAGAACAACCTTTGATGGCTACAGATCTACGCGAGGCGCTGATAGAGCACCGCGAAGAAGCTCTGGAGAAAATTTATGCAAAAGCGTACCCCATGGTGCTGCACTACGTAAAGCAGCAGCACGGTTCCCCCGACGATGCCAAGGATTTGCTTCAGGAGGCTATGATCTTGTTTTATGAGAAAATAGTGCACAAGGAACTGACCTTAACAGCAGCTCCTACCACCTATATTATGGCTGTTTGCAAAAACCGCTGGCGCCGCGAACTGGAAAAACGTAGCCGCCACCAGGAGCTTTCGGCCGCGGTAGCCGAACAGCTACCGCAAGAGGCAAATGCAGAGGCACCAGCTGCTGACCTGGCAGCCTTTGTAGAGCAGCTCGGGGCGAAGTGCCGCGATATACTGGTCTCGTTTTACTACCTGGGGCAGCAACTGGAACAGATAGCACAGCAGCACCAGTACCGAAATATTCGCTCGGCCACCGTGCAAAAATTTAAGTGCCTGGAGCGTCTGCGCAAGTCGGTGTCGGGTTTTGGAATACATCATTTCAAATAAGCGATGAGACCGGAATTAGACGAAATTAAACTGCTGGAAGCGTTTTTGAGAGGCAACTTGCAAGAAGAGCAGGAACTGGAGCTAGAGATTCAGCTGCTCTGGGACCAGGAGTTGCAACAGAAAGTAATGCTGCAGCAGGTATCGTACCAGGCGATACAGGAGGCTGGCAGGCAGCAGTTGCGACAGGAACTGCAGGCTATACACCATCGATTATTTGGCTAAGGCCCTATATGCCTTTTTTACAAAGAAGGCTCCGGAAGGCCATTTTCATTAGCAGAATTTGACTTCTATTTAATTGTTAAATGGCTAAATTGTTAAATAATAGGCTTACAAGTGCAGGAGTTCATGCTGCACCTTTTATTTCTAAGCTATTCAAGATGTCTAGCATCTGGAATCAACTGAAAAAAGAATTTCTATCAATTCAAAAAGTAAACCGACCGCTTTAGATTTGAAAAAATCTTGTGTCACTTTTTCTTACCTTTAGATAAAACATAGACCATGAATAATTCAGAATACAACAAAAACGAATTTCGCAAGTATGCTGTGCAGGGGCGAGGCATTAGCGGCTCAAACATGGACCGGTATTTCCGCCAGGTCGAAAATGCGGCAGGCATTCACCGCATAGAGGGCATGACGCGTTCTGTTATCGAGGAACGTCCAACCAATTTCCGTGAAATAGATGTGTTTTCGCGCCTGATGATGGACCGGATTATTTTCCTGGGAACGCAGGTAGAAGAAAACATTGCCAACATTATTACGGCGCAATTGCTGTTCCTGGAGTCTACGGATGCTAAAAAGGATGTGCTGCTTTACATTAACAGCCCGGGCGGGTCGGTGTACGCGGGTCTTGGCATTTATGATACCATGCAATATGTAGCTCCCGATGTAGCTACTATTTGTACTGGTCTGGCTGCCTCTATGGGAGCCGTACTGCTGTGTGGCGGTGCAGCTGGCAAACGCTCGGCTCTTCCGCATGCCCGTGTTATGATTCACCAACCATTGGGCGGCGTGCAGGGGCAGGCAACCGATATCGAAATAACGGCCCGCGAAATCCTGAAACTGAAGAAAGAACTCTACGATATTATTTCTAAGCACAGTGGCAAATCTTACCAGGAAGTACACGACAACTCCGACCGCGATTACTGGATGAAAGCCGATGAGGCCAAAGCATATGGCATTATAGACGAAGTGCTGGGACGGGAGAATAAAGATTAAGCTACCGTTAGCACCGGCAACTTTTGCCTTGCCATTTGTTTTAGAGTTACTAATGTGGCAGCGTTTATTTCTCTGTCAGAAAAAGACCACGCATGGTAGGGGCTGTCCTGAAACAGGTAAACGGTATTTTCATCTTCCAGGTATGCTTTAAACTCATGCCACAAAACAGTAAACGTTTTGTTGGTAAGTAAAAAGCTCACTGCCTCGCCTGTAATTAAGAGCCTGGCTTCCGGATCTGTTTCTGATACAAAAGTAGAAGCAAGGTCTTTAAGTGTAACAGTTTGCCTTTTGTGGGTTTTCCATTTCAGGTAGAGCAGGTAAAGGCCAAAAAACAGCCATAGTACAGGTGCTAATACCAAGCCCACTACACCAAAGTTACTATCAGAAAAAAAGAAGAGAGCTACAATGGCTGCTGTAAACGCAAGGTAGAAGAAGACCCTTTTCAGAATCTTCTTTCTTAAGGCAGCAACAATAAAGTTGTCGATAAAGAGCAGCTGCCTATACGTTTCCTCAAAAGATGTATGCACAGGTACAGGCTCCATAGCTACAGCTTCACACAAACATTCTGCGGCTCGGTAAAGAACCGCAATGCCTCAAAACCTCCTTCGCGACCTATACCAGAATTCTTCATGCCGCCAAACGGCGTGCGCAGGTCGCGGAGGAGCCAGGTATTTACCCACACAATGCCGGCGTGCACCTGGTGCGCCACCCGGTGGGCGCGTGCAAGTTGCTGTGTCCAGATGGTGGCAGAGAGGCCGTAATCGGTACAATTGGCGTACCCAATCACTTCTTCTTCGGTATCGAAAGGAGTGAGAGTAACAACTGGCCCAAAAATTTCTTCGGTATTGGTGCGGGAGTTGTAGGAGAGGCCTTCTATTACAGTGGGTGCTATAAACCAACCGCCTGCGCAGCGTCCGGGCACTTGCACTTGCTGACCTCCCGTTAAAATAGTGCCACCTTCTGTCTTTGCCAGTTCAATATAAGAAAGAACCTTCTGCAGGTGCTGCTCCGACACAATGGCTCCCTGATTCGTGCTTTCCTTTAACGGATCTCCTACTACCATAGCGTTTACCTTTTCTACAAAGGCAGCTTTAAACTGCTGATACAGCGGCCGCTCCACAAAGATGCGGGAACCGCAGAGGCAGATCTGCCCTTGGTTGGCAAAAGCGGCTCGAACAGAGGTTGCTACGGCCTCATCAAAATCACAATCGGCAAATACAATATTCGGGTTCTTACCGCCTAGCTCCAGCGATAGCTTTTTGAACATAGGGGCAGCTGTGGCGGCTATGGTACGGCCTGTTGTAGTGCCACCTGTAAAGGAAAGAACAGGAATTTTTGGGTGAGTCACAATAGCAGCCCCTACCTTATGCCCATAGCCATGCACAATGTTCAGCACCCCCGGCGGGAGCCCCGCCTCCTGGCAAAGTTCCGAGAGCAGGTAAGCCGTCATGGGAGTGACTTCAGAGGGTTTGGCCACTACGCAATTGCCGGCAGCCAGGGCAGGCGCTATTTTCCAGGTAAAGAGGTACAAGGGCAGGTTCCAGGGCGAAATGCAGCCTGCTACCCCATGCGGGTGTCGTACTGTGTAGTTTATGGCTGAGCCTTCCGTAACATGTGCCTCAGACGCAAAGTGCTGGATTGCGGTGCCAAAAAAGCGCATGTTGCTGCTGGCACGCGGTATATCCATGGTTTTAGCCAGAACAAGCGGCTTGCCTGTATCTATTGCTTCTGCTTCTGCCAGGTAGTCGAGGTGCTGGTCTATAAGGTCGGCGAGCCGGAGCAGCAGCTGCCCACGCTTCTGGGCTGGCATGGCCGCCCAAGCCGGAAAAGCATTCGATGCCGCCTGCACCGCCAGTTCCACATCCTGCTCGTCAGAGTCGGGCAGGAGAGAGTAAACCACGCCAACAGCCGGTCTGTAATTGCTGATGTACTGCCTTGCGATTGGCTCCACCAGCTCTCCGTTTATATAATTCTTCAGCTTGAGCAAAGTCCTTTTAGATTATAGATGCTAGATTATAGATATTAGACTTTCTGAATTGCTGAGAGTCATAAGACTGATACCAACTATCGATTCAATCATCCTCTCATTCATTCAATAAACTTCCTCTGCTGGATACAGGCTCTAAACTGCGGATTCTATAGCGGCCAGAGTACGCGGAATAGTACGCACGAAAAGGACGCTCACGCCATCATGCTTTCTAATTTCTACCTTGGCGAAGTTCCCTCATCTAAATAGCTCCTGTTCTGCCACCGTCTACAGCCAGGCTTACACCGTTTATGTAAGCGGCAGCGGGTGTGGCCAGAAAGGCAGCGGCAGCGGCTACTTCTTCGGGTTCGGCAAAACGACGGGCAGGTATGGCATTTTCCATTTCCTGCTGCACCTCTTCTTTGCTGCGCCCGGCTTTCTCGGCCCGGCTCTCGACCAACGCATAAATGCGGCTGGTCTTGGTAGACCCCGGAAGTACATTGTTCACTGTAATTCCAAACTGTCCCAGCTCATTCGCCATAGTTTTGGCCCAGCTGGCTACTGCTCCACGCGTGGTGTTCGACACACCAAGACCTGGTATAGGTTCTTTTACGGAAGTACTGATAATATTGATTATGCGGCCATAGCGTGCTTTTTTCATTAGCGGCAGCACCGCCTGTACCAGTTGGTGGTTATTTACCAGGTGCATGTTAAACGCCTTCAGAAACTCTTCCTGTTTTGCTTCTGTGATAGGGCCTCCTGCCGGGCCACCGGTATTGTTTACCAGAATATGTACAGCCTCCTTTTGCTGTATGTAGGTTGCTATTTCCTGCTGTACCTCTTCCGGGCGCGCAAAATCGGCGACAAGATAGTCGTGCTGCTGCCCGTCAGACTGTGCCAGTTCCTGCACTACCTCTTTTAGGCTTTCCTCGTTGCGGGCAACCAGTGTAATGTTAGCTCCCAGCAGCGCTAGTTCTACTGCTATGGCTTTGCCTATACCCTGCGTACTGCCACATACAATAGCTTGTTTATTTTTCAGGTCTAAATTCATGGTTTGATAATTAATTTATAATGGTAGGGCCGGAACACAGGAGTGCCAGCTTTACCTCATGCTGTTTGTTGATCTCTAAATATAAGCAGTTCTTTTAAATCTTACCTGTTCGGTGTGGGGCAATAGAGGTATGTTCCCTCCCTTATGTATTCCTGCTTCTGTTTATTAAAAGTAAAAACCATGCTGAATATTAACAAAGGAACCTTGCGGAGAGTGGGCCACAGTGCCGGACAGAACAATACGGTTGAAGAGAGAAATCCAGGCGCCACCACCATAGGCACTGTGCCAGCCACCGGTATGGTTCACGCGGGTCCAGACGCGGCCGCTGTCGTAAAGGCCCAGTAGGCCTACTTTGCCGGGAAAGAGGTAGAGGCGGTAATTAAACAACGAAACGCGCATCTCCAGATTAGCATAGAGGCTCCTGTCGCCAATAAACCTGGACCTGTAGTAGCCGCGAAGGTTCTGACTGAAGTCCGGCAGAACACCGCCTCCCAACATGCTGCCTTGGTAAAAGCTAAACTCGCCTGTATTTACAGAGCCGCCCAACCTGCCGGCAAAAGTAAGCTGGAATGGCAGTGTAGGACTCATATAGTAGCGTACCTCATATTTGTAGCGGCTGTAGCGGCCTATGCCGCTATTTAACCCCATCAGCCAGTTAGCCTCCAGGTTGATAACTAGACCACGCATTGGGTTGTATTTATTGTCTTTTACATCTGTCCGGAAAAAGGCGCTGGCACCAAAATAGTTTTTATGGCCAAACAAGCGCTTATCCTGCTCTGGTAAGTAATTGGATACCCAACTGTTTCGGCGCTGGCTCAGATGGTAATACTCGTACAGGGGGCCTGCGCCTATGGCAAAAAAGGAGCCGAAAGGCTTTTGCAACGCACTTGAGAGATGTATGTTTCTAAATTCTACCTGTTGTGGTGATTCAGGAGCAGCAGCAGTAGCAGGGTTATTGCCGTAGCCACTGAACCTCATGCTGTAGTAAGGAGTGTAGGCCCAGGCAGTATTTACCATGTCGAGGTCGTAGGCAAAGTTTTTGAGTTCGCTCTGGTAAAACAGGCGACTCATGCCGGTGGAGAGGGCGCGTTGGTAGAGGAGGGTGTGCCGCGAGCCATACGGGTTGCTCCTGAACTTATAAGAACGGTACTGCACCCCAACACCCGCCACTAAGCCATCGGCTTGGTTATACAACAGGCTCATGCTGGGGCCAACATGGGTGTAGAAAAACCTGTCGGAGGCGGGACTGTTAATTAAATCTCCTGAAGTAAAGTCTGCTTCTGTTTCAGTGGTGTTGTCTTCGACCAACTCATCGGTGCTGGCATTGTGAATGGTGTAAAGCTCCGTATGTGGGACGGCCAGTGTATCGCCGGAGTAAGTATATTGGTAGCGGCCATGCCCTCTGTGCCCAATTATCCGGATCAGAATATCTTTACGGGTCGGGCGGCGGCCGCTAATATGGAACTGGTCTTTGCCGCCCAGGCCATACAAGCGTACTTCTTTTGTTTCGGATGGGGAGAAGGTGCGACTGTAAAGCAGTGTGTCGGCTTTTGTTCCGGCTGTGTACATGCGCACGTGTGTAGTGCCATCAGGTTTACGCTCTACCTCAAACCGCTCTTCCTGCTCGCTGCCATACACATCAACATAATGGGCCAATAACTTGCCATAGCGCTGTGCCACCTCCTGCAGCTGCATGCGCCGAGCTTTTAGTTTAGCGGCTATCTCACCGCCATGGTAGCTGAAAACCTCTGCCGGCATTTGATGCACCGCCGAGTCCAGCACCTCGTCTGTAAGCGCCTGCTGTAGCGAGTCGGCGATAGCCACCCAATCGGCAGGGGTGAGGCTACTGAGCAGGCGACGGTCCAGGTTACGGGCGGCGCTGTTCAGGCCTTTCAGGTTGTCGATTTTATGGCTGAAGTGTTGCAGCTCCCGCACTCCCCAGCCCCTGTTGGCGAGCCAGGGTAACAGGCCATTAAAGTAGAAAAAGGCATTGTCGCGGTCTTCCGGAATGGGCAGGTACACTGTTTTGCCCTTTTGTTGCTGCTGTGCCCAGGTGTACTGTGCCTCGTGCCGGTCCCAGTCGCCAACGAGCATGTCGAGGAGGCGGGCTTTGGCAAAGGCACGCGCATTTACCTGGTGCTGGTGGTTGCGCTCGAGTTCCAGCACTAAGCTATTGTAGCTAAGTACTGGGGGAGAGGCTATGGGAGCCAGTTCTTTTGAATGATAATCTTCGGCATCGGGTTCCAGGTATCCCATTTTGTTGGCGAACTGCTCCTTGTAAGCGCCCAGGCAGTTAAGGTCGGGGAGGAGGTAGAGTTGCGGGAATGGCGTTAGCACACCAGCTGCTTTTTCAAGGTGCCGTACTACCAGCGGTGCATACGGGTGCTGCGACGGTAGCCAGGTTTCGCGGAGCTGTTCTATGGAGCTGGCATGCCGGTAGCGGGTGGGTACCGTGAGCAGCGAGTTTCGCAGCAAGGGCCTGAAGCTATACTCAAAGCCATCGGCATTGCGCAGGCGTAGCAGGTATTTGTCCTGGTTTTCTTTAACACCAAAAGGGGCGAGGCTGTGGCTGGTGGTGCCGAGGTCCAGCAAAGGAACCTGCACCGGAGTGTTCCATTCCTGCTTGTAGTGGCTGCGAAGCAGCAAGCCCGACAGCGGGTGCAAGTCGAGTTTGTTAGGGCTGGGGGTGCGGGTAGCGTGTGTTTTCTGTACAAGGGTTTCCGGGCATATGGTCTCCACATCTGGCGCCTTGCGATTATAGAGTTTCTCGCGGTAGTTTACCTGCCCCTGCGTGCCGTCACCTTTCGGTGTCCAGAACTCGGTCCAGGCATCGCCATTTGTGTAGTAGAGCAGCTTTACAAAGCCTTTCTCGTTATGCACAAAAGTAGCGTTGTTGCCTCTTTCGGTATGGTTCGATTTGCAGCCAGAGCCGCTGATAATGTGCACGAACTTCTCGGTGCGGTGCAGCTGCAGGTTGTGGTCGTGGCCGGCGGTGTAAATAATGTTGTCGTAGCGGACAAAGATGCGGGTAAGTTCATTAATGAGCTGCTGGTAACGGAAGTGCGGAATGTCTTGGTCTACGCCGCCATATTTCCGGAAGAAGGGATAAAGCGACCCAATAACTGGCAACGGCACGTAAAGTCCATCGCGGATAAGGCGCAGCGGGAACAGGTGGTCCATTACCGAGTAATAGCCGCCGTGGTTGCTGTTGCTGAAGAAGGGGTGGTGCGCAGATACCACCACATGTTTGCCTTTGTTCTCTTCCAGAATCTGCTCTATCTGCTGTAGCATTTCTGTTTCGTTGGTGGCCTGGCAGCCGCTGGTGGGGCCATAAGGTTTTTCGTGCCGGTGCAGCCACCACTGCGAGTCGAATCCGATAAACACCACATCGTTGTGCAGGCTTACGGTGAAGGGGCCGGGGCAGCCGTTGTCGGGCACAAACGTATTGCCACGGTTTAACTTCTGCTCGATGTACTGCTCCTGCCTGCGTATTTTTTCGAGGCCTTTGGGTCCCATATAATCCCAGTCGTGGTTGCCGGGTACAAAAAATACGTTCCCTTGGTAATCTGCAGCCAGGTTTACCTGGTCATCCAGCCGCTGCTCCTGTATGTCTCTGCCTGTTGCGCCTTCTTCAGATAAGCCGTTGTGGTACAGGTTGTCGCCAAGCACAACCAAGGTGCTGTTCGGGTCGCGGTCCAGTTGCGACTTCAGGAGTTTAAAAGTAGGTTCTCCTGGCTTGGGAGCCCCGGCATCTCCCAGCAAGTACACCGTGTAAGCAAGTGTGGCAGAGTCGGGTAGCTGCTGCTCCTGCCATTTGCGTGCATCGGGGCCGTAGTATATTTTGCTGCTCCGACAGGAGTAAATGGTAAGTCCGGCTAAGAAAATAAGTAATCCTTGTAAAGCGTGTTTCATGGGTATAGTAGCAAGTCTGCTCTGTTGCGGCGTGTAAGAGCCAGGGCAGTTTTGTAAGTACGACGAAGAAAGCCAGGACCCGGCCCGCATACTTGGTTTGCATATATACTTTTAAACCCGGGTTGAGTTTTAATTTTTCCAAACAGGGCAGATCTTGCTCCGGAAGAAGTTTCCATTCTAATTATTTGCTTCTCAAAATGCTGCTGTTGCCTTAATCTGGCGCTTTTTCGTAACTTGGGTTATCAACAAAAGAAAAAGAACAATGGCTATAACCAAACCTTTCAACTTTAAGCAGTGGATAGAAGAGCACCGTCATCTGCTGAAGCCGCCTGTTGGCAACCAGCAGGTTTTTAAGGGAAACGACGATTTTATAGTGATGGTGGTGGGCGGCCCCAACGCCCGTAAAGATTACCACTACGACGAAGGCGAAGAGTTTTTTTACCAGCTGGAAGGTGACATTGTACTCAAGATTATAGAAGACGGCAAGCCAGTAGACATTCCTATAAAAGAAGGAGAAATTTTTCTGCTTCCGCCAAAAGTGCCACACTCTCCCCGCCGCCCCGCTAACTCCATTGGCCTGGTGATAGAGCGTTATAGAAAAGCCGGAGAGAAAGATGGTTTTCTGTGGTTCTGCGAAAACTGCGGCACCAAGCTCTACGAAGAATATGCCGACGTAACCGATATTGTGGGGCAGCTGCCTGTTATCATGAACAACTTCTGGGAGAACGAAGAGCGACGCACCTGCAAGAACTGTGGCGAAGTAATGGCACCGCCTGCCAAGCCTGCCTAAACCTTAGGTACTTTTGCGCTGTTTTTGGCTCCGGAAGGGCTTTTTGATTAGAATAATTGGTTTATCCTAATCAATTGTTGCTTCAGCGGGTACATTTCGTATAAACTTCAGTAGCCTTCCCTCCGGACCACAGCATGCAAAAACAAACTTCTCCCATACCGCCAGCACCTGATCTCTTAAAGATCGATATACACACGCATATCCTGCCTAAAACATGGCCGAATTTGCATGATCGCTATGGCTATGGCGGTTTTGTGCGGCTGGAGCACTATAAGCCCTGCTGCGCCCGCATGATGATGGATGGCAAGTTCTTCCGCGAAATTCAGGATAACAGCTGGGACCCGGCCGTGCGCCTGCACGATTGCAACGGTGCAAAAGTGGGGGTGCAGGTGCTGTCTACGGTGCCGGTTATGTTTAATTACTGGGCCAGGCCGGAGCATACCTACGACTTGTCGCGGATGCTCAACGACCATATTGCCGGCGTTGTAGCCGATTACCCCGACCGCTTTGTTGGCCTCAGTACCTTGCCCATGCAGGATACCGACCTGGCAATAAAGGAGCTGGAGCGGAGCATGAAAGAACTGGGCATGGCCGGTATCCAGATTGGCACCCATGTAAACGACCTTAACCTCGACGCCCCAGACCTCTACCCAATTTTTGAGGCAGCAGAAGAACTGGGTGCTGCCATTTTTGTGCACCCCTGGGATATGCTTGGCAAGAAACGCATGACTAAGTACTGGTTCCCGTGGCTGGTTGGCATGCCTGCCGAAACTACCCTGGCCATCTGCTCCCTGATTTTTGGTGGCGTACTGGAACGGCTGCCGAAACTGCGGGTAGCCTTTGCCCACGGCGGAGGTTCGTTTGCAGCTACGCTTGGCCGCATTGCACATGGCTTTGAGGTGCGCCCCGACCTGTGCGCCGTAGATAATAACGTGAACCCGAAAGAATACTTGGGGCGCTTCTACGTAGATTCATTGGTGCACGACCCGCTGGCGCTCGATTTTCTGCTGCAGACAGTGGGGGCCAACAGCATCGCCCTCGGCTCAGACTACCCTTTCCCATTGGGTGAGGCCGAGCCTGGTAAATTAATTGAGTCGATGCCTTACGAGGCGACAGTAAAAGAACGCTTGCTGCACGGCACAGCGCTGGAATGGCTCAACCTAAAGAAGGAGCAGTTTGTGCGGGTAGGCAGCAGCTCCAGGAAAAGGAAGTCCTGGTCCTGATGCCCAAGGCCTTTGCTAGCCAAAGATACCTCCGGAAGGCCTTTTTCATTAGAATAATTCGTGCGCTGCTACATGTACGAAGCAAAGTTTAGGTGCTGAGAGACTCGGTTCAGGCAAAAGTCAGATGGCTTATTTCGACTTTAGAAGCCGTCGTTATTAACTATATTAGCAGGATTTGGTACTTAACACATCTTGCAAAACAATCCTACCACTATACCTACTACGGAATGAACTATAGCAACACGCTTGCCTTTGCACAGGAGCAGGACCAGAAAGACTCGCTCCGACATTTAAAAGATCGGTTTTACGCACCTCAGATAAACAAGCAAGACGCTATTTACTTTTGCGGAAACTCGCTGGGTCTACAGCCTAAATCGGCACAGGCTTTTCTTGACCACGAAATGCAGAACTGGGCCGATTATGCCGTAGAAGGTCATTTTAAAACGGATACACCCTGGCTGCATTACCACGAGCTGCTCACTGAGGCTACAGCGCGTGTAGTAGGTGCCAAACCATTGGAGGTGGTGGTCATGAACCAACTCACCGTAAACCTGCACCTCATGCTGGTTTCGTTTTACAGGCCGCAGGGCAAACGCTACAAAATTATTACCGAGGGAGGCGCTTTCCCATCAGACCAATATGCGCTGGAGTCGCAGGCCAGGTACCACGGCTATAACCCAGATGAGGCCGTAGTAGAGCTCTTCCCGCGCGAAGGAGAGCACACGCTCCGCACCGAAGACATACTGGCCAGCATTGCGGAGCACCAGGAGGAACTAGCGTTGGTAATGATGGGCGGCATTAACTATTACACCGGCCAGGTATTCGATATGGAGGCTATTACCAGAGCAGGGCATGCAGCTGGTGCAGTAGTAGGCTTCGACCTGGCGCATGCTGCCGGCAACGTGCTGTTGCAGTTACACGACTGGAACGTGGATTTTGCCGTATGGTGTACTTACAAATACATGAACTCCGGACCCGGTGGCACTTCCGGCGTGTTTGTGCACGAGCGCCACGCCCACAACCCTGATCTGCCACGTTTTGCCGGCTGGTGGGGACATGAGGTTAAAGAACGGTTCCAGATGAAGAAGGGCTTTATACCCATGGCCGGTGCTGCTGGCTGGCAATTGAGCAATGCCCAGATTCTGCCCATGGCCGTGCATCGCGCCTCACTAGAACTCTTCGAGGAGGCCGGTATGGAAAACCTACGGGCCAAGAGCAAACAGCTTACTGGTTTCCTGGAGTTTCTGATAGATGATATTGGAGCAGATAAAAGCTTGCTGGAGGTTATTACACCGCGCGATCCACAGGCACGGGGGTGCCAGCTGTCGTTGCTGGTAAAGCAGAACGCCCGTCAGCTCTTCGACCTGCTCATGGAGGCTGGCATTATTGTAGATTACCGCGAGCCTAACGTCATCAGGGTGGCACCAACGCCGCTATACAACACATTTGAAGAAGTATACCGATTTGCCGAAGTTCTGCGGGTTTGCCTTACCGGCGAGCTACGGGCGCAGCAGTAAGCATCTGCCAGAGCGGCAGGCCTAGGCTTATATCAGGAAGAAAAGTCTCTGGAAGGCTGTTTTCATTAGCAGAATTTATACAATACGATTTTTTACATGTTGGCATATTAAAATCCGGAAGAGCGTAATTTAGGAAGCATTTATTGACGCAAGCAATCAATCTATTACTGTACTTCAACAGTTAGCATATGAATTTTACCATCGAAGACATATTGCTAGGCGTTTCTGGTTTGCTGCTAATCAGCATAGTTATAACCAAGAGTTTAGGCAGGTTAGGCATACCGGCGCTTATCCTGTTTCTGGGTGTAGGCATGTTGGCTGGCTCCGAGGGTATAGGCGGCATTTACTTCGACGATCCGTTGTCGGCGCAGTCGATCGGGTCTATTGCGCTTACCCTTATCCTGTTTTCAGGTGGTCTCGACACGCGCTGGGAAAGCATTCGGCCAGTGCTATGGCGAGGGGTTTCATTATCTACACTGGGTGTTTTTATAACGGCCGTGCTGCTGGGGGTGTTTGTGTCGCTGGTGTCGGATTTTACCTTGCTGGAGGGGCTGTTGCTGGGCTCTATTGTGTCTTCTACCGATGCTGCTGCTGTTTTCTCTATTCTCCGCTCCAAGAGTATCGGCCTGAAAAACAACCTGCGGCCAACGCTGGAGCTGGAGTCGGGCAGTAACGACCCGATGGCTTACTTCCTGACTATAAGTATTACCTTTTTGCTTGTAAATCAGAACGCCGGTATATTGGAACTGGTGCCGATGTTCTTTCTGCAGATGAGTATTGGTGCGGTTATGGGCGTTGTTTCGGGCAGAATTATGGCCTGGGTCATAAACAAAATAAAGCTGGAGCAGGATGGCTTGTACCCGGCTCTCACGCTCGGCATGGTTATTTTTACCTACGCCTTTACCAACCTCATCAGTGGCAATGGCTTTCTGGCGGTATATGTGTCGGCGGTTATTCTGGGCAACAGAAACTTTATACACAAAGGCAGCCTGCTTAAGTTTTATGACGGAGTGGCCTGGCTCATGCAGATTTTGATGTTCCTTACCCTGGGGCTGCTGGTTTTTCCGTCGCATATTTTACCTGTAATGGGTACAGGCGTGCTAATTTCATTGTTCCTGATTTTTGTGGCCCGCCCTATCAGCGTTTATGTGAGCATGGCTTTTTCCAAGGCATCGCACAAGGAGAAATTATATATCTCCTGGGTGGGGCTAAGAGGGGCGGTACCTATTGTGTTTGCCACTTACCCTATGCTGGCGGGTATCGAAAAGTCAGACATGATTTTTAACATTGTGTTTTTTATTGTGCTTATTTCTGTGATGTTGCAGGGCACTACCCTTACGGTGGTGGCAAAGTGGCTGCACCTGGGCGTGCAGGATAACAGGCCAAAGAGCATCCGGTTAGGCGAGGAAATGGGCTACGATGCCAAGAATGCACTTGTGGAGTTGCAACTGATAGATGGGTGTACAGCTGTAGGCAAATCTATTGTGGAGCTGCAGTTTCCTAAAACGGCTTTAATTGTGCTGATAGACAGGGGAGAGAAATTTGTAACGCCCAACGGTGCCACCGTGCTGGAACAAGGCGATAAGTTACTGGTAATGGTAGACGACGATGTAGAATTGGAGAAGGTAAACCAGGCGCTAGGTATTTAAGTGCTGTGCCCGCTCCGGCTGCACTTGCAAACCTCCCTTTCTTTTTGAGCCAGAAAATCGTACTTTTGCATCCAGAGATGCTAAACCTGAAGAATATACGCTATTTACTACGCTACCCTCTCATGGCGGTTATGCTGCTATGGGCGCTTACACTGCCCGGGCAGGAGGTAGAAGTCTATAGCTTTCTGGTAAAAACAGCCGCTTCCAGTACCTCTCATTGCCAACCTACTGCCTCCACCAGTGCCGAACACAAGGGCAACCCGGTTGTAGAGCAGCAGGCAGTGCACGCTTTTCAGGATGCCAAAACATCCTCAGTTATTGTAGTTGGCCTGCAGCAGGCGGCGGTACACAATCCGTTGTTGCTCCTGGTCTCTTTTACTCTGGCTGCAAATAGGCTGCTTCCTGAGCGTCCGGTGGCCATAGGCGGCGCACAACCGTTAACCAGTTTGCTGGCGGTGGTGCTGCAGCCCAATGCTCCTTAGCTTTTTTAATCCTACTGCTTTTATGTTGTAGTGCCCGCTGGTTTGCAGCGCACTATTCCTATCCGGTTTCGGCATGGGCATATCCGGTTTGCTGTTGCTGCAATTGCGGTAACAGCAGCAATAGGTAGTGTGTCTTATGCTTTTCCTTAAACGCCTTCTAGCCTGTGCCGCCATCTTCTGGTGTTGTGCCTTTTCACAGGTTCAGGATTTATCAGCTAGTAACTAACATGACAGATTTTTCAGTTCTGATCTCATGGCTCTCTATTTTAGGAATCTTAGTAGGCTTGTTTTTCCCCGATACCAGCCTCTTCTGGTTCTACGGTAAGCGGAGCAGAACCAATGTAATTATTATTTACAGTTTTTTCCTGTTTCTATCGATTCTTGTGTTTGCCGTTTCGCATAACGCACCTGTTATAGAGTAGAGAGCAGCGTACGCAGTAGCCGTAAAACAAATGGCCGCCACTGCAGTAAAATCCCGGAGAGTTGCCGGTGCTGTAATTTGGCGCTTCCGGAAGTGCTGTTGCTCCTGCGGCATACGCCTGCTTCCGTAATTTTAGAGTATCTTAAGCACAAATTTCCTTATTAAAAAAACAATACGATCTATACATGGCACATTTACCACACTTGGTTACAGATTTAGGACTTATACTCGGGGCCGCCGGTGTAATGACGCTGCTGTTTAAAAAGCTAAAGCAGCCACTGGTGTTGGGTTATATTATTGCGGGGCTTCTGGTGGGGCCACATATCGCGCTTTTCCCAACTATTATTGAAATCGAGAACATTAATATCTGGGCCGAAATCGGGGTTATTTTCCTGCTTTTCAGCCTGGGTCTGGAGTTCAGTTTTAAGAAGTTGGTAAAGGTAGGCGGTGCTTCCTCAGTTATGGCGCTGGTAGAGGTGGTGGTGATGCTGGTGTTAGGTTACCTGGCCGGCAAGCTCATGGGTTGGTCTACCATGGACAGTATTTTCCTGGGCGGTATTCTATCTATCTCTTCTACTACTATTATTATCAGGGCGTTTGATGAATTGGGCGTAAAGTCGCAGCGGTTTGCCGGGCTGGTGTTTGGCGTGCTGATTGTGGAGGACCTGGTGGCGATCTTGCTTATGGTGTTGCTGTCTACTGTGGCAGTAAGCCAGCAGTTTGCCGGCACCGAAATGCTGGCAGCGGTGCTCAAACTGGCCTTCTTCCTGATCGTGTGGTTCCTGGCAGGCATCTTCCTGATTCCGACTTTCCTTAAAAAGGCAAGTAAGCTCATGAACGACGAAACGCTCCTGATCGTGTCGATAGCGCTTTGCCTGCTTATGGTTATCCTGGCGGCACAGGTTGGGTTTTCGCCGGCACTGGGTGCTTTTATAATGGGTTCTATTCTGGCAGAAACCACCAAAGCCGAAAAAATTGAGCACCTGGTGGCGTCGGTAAAAGACTTGTTCGGAGCTATCTTTTTTGTGTCGGTGGGTATTCTCATAGATCCGGCCATGATCGTAACTTATGCCGGGCCAATTGCCATTATTACGGTAGTAACGCTGGTGGGCAAGTTCCTCAGCATTACCGGTGGCGGGCTTATAGCTGGCCAGGGTTTAAAAACCTCCATCCAGTCGGGCATGAGCGTTTCGCAGATCGGGGAATTCTCGTTTATTATCGCTACGCTAGGGCTTACCCTGAACGTGACCAGCGACTTTCTGTACCCGGTGGCGGTGGCGGTGTCGGCTATCACCACCTTTACCACTCCTTATATGATCCGGATGGCAGAGCCGCTGCACAGGTCGGTGGAGGCGATATTACCCGCCAGGTGGATTAGTAAGCTAAATGAGTACAGCTCCGGCGCCCAAACCATTGGTACCACCAGCGACTGGAAACTGGTGCTCCGGTCTTACGTCCTGAACCTGGTAATTTATACAGTTATTATTATTGCCATTGTTTTGCTTTCGGCCCGATACCTGAATCCGTTTATTTCAGAAAATGTAATGAACGGCAACCTGGGCGATATGATTACCTCGGCTATTACACTCATCCTGATGGCGCCTTTTCTGTGGGCATTAGCTGTGCACCACACCCAAAAAGAAGCACAGGGTCGCATATGGGCCAATAGAAATTACCGGAGCCTGATCATTGTACTGGAGTTTGCCAGAATTGGTATTGCCATTCTGTTTGTGGTGTTCTTGCTGCACCAGTTTTTCTCGGTGCAGGTAGCTATTCTGATAGGGTTGGTCATTACGGTGCTCATGGCGATATTCTCTAAGAGGATACAAAGCTTTTACATCAGAATCGAAAACCGGTTTATGTCTAACCTCAATGCCCGCGAAATTAACGAGGCTGCAAAGCTCCATCACACCCTTACCCCCTGGGATGTACACCTGACCAGTTTCGAAGTGTCGGCGTGGTCGGTTGCGGTGGGCAAGTCCTTGGTTGAGCTGCAGGTGAGGGAGAAGTTTGGCGTAAATGTAGCGGTAATTGAACGGGGAGACCGCACCCTGATGGCACCTACACGGCACGAGCGCATTTTGCCGGGCGATAAGGTGTATATTTTCGGAACAGATGAGCAGTTAGAAGCTTTTAAAGAGTTTATAGAGTCAGAAGCAGTGCCGGCCACAGACGGAGCCTACGACAAAGAAGAAATTAAGCTGCAAGGGCTTGTGGTTTCTGCTGACTCAGTGCTGCTGCACAAATCTATTCGGGAGTCTGGTGTGCGCGAAAAAACAAAAGGCCTTATTGTTGGAATCGAGAAGAACGGCGAGCGCATACTAAACCCGGACTCTGAGCTGGTGTTTGAAGAAGGCGACCTGCTCTGGATTGTGGGCAGCCCCTGGCGCATAAAGCAACTGGAAGCCACAAAACATAAAGAACACATAAATTAAGGCAATCAGAGTTTCTGTTCTATGGCTTTAGGCATTATCAGCAGTGGCATTTGGTATACATAGATCAGGCATAATGGGCATTTTAAAAGAGAAGTAACAGCCCTTGCAAGTATCCGGAACATAGCCATAAAGTTTTAAGTAAGTATAGGAGCAAAATAGACTTGCTAGCCACCTTGTAAAGAAATTTTGGAAGCAGGTAGGAAGTAACCAGGAATTGAATTTTTGAACTTTAAAGTAACCATTAAACAGTTTCGCTGTGTACTAAGTACAGGCAGCTATGGGGTAACGAGGCAGTACCACTACCTAAACCGCCCTGCTGCATTTAAACTCCGTTGGCAGCATAAAACAAGGTAGTTCTAAAAAAAGGTAGAATGCATGCGCAGAATTGAACATTGGATAGAAGAAGTACTAGGCCTCACGCCTTCTATTCAGGAAGATATAATCTCGTCGGTTTTCGTATTGTTCGGGCTGTGGATAATTAGCCGGTTGCTGCTGCGGGTTATAGCAAAACGACAGACAGATTCCCGCAAGCTCTATCAGTGGAAAAAAACCACAAACTACGTGGTAACGGGCCTGGGCATTATGGCGCTGGCTAATATCTGGTTCAATGGCTTTCAGTCTATTGCCACCTATTTGGGCCTTTTATCTGCCGGCCTGGTGGTAGCCCTTCGCGACCCTATCATGAACATGTTTGGCTGGGTATTTCTGATCTGGAAACGCCCGTTTAAAGTGGGTGATCGCATCAAAATAAACGAACATACCGGCGATGTAATAGACATAGCCTTCTTTCAGTTCACGCTCAACGAGCTCGGGCAGTGGGTAGATTCTGAACAGGCGACAGGGCGGGTTGTGCACATTCCTAACAGCCACATATTTAATAGGTCGCAAATTAACTACAACTATGCTTTCCCGTTTCTGTGGCACGAGCTGCAGGTGCGGATTACGTTTGAGAGCAACTGGCAAAAAGCAAAAGAAACGCTCCTGGTAATTGCTGCCAAACACACCGTGCAACTTAGCGAGGGGGCGCAGGAAATTATCCGGAAGAATGCGCAGCACCACCTCATTTTCTACAAAGACTTTAAGCCCCGTGTTTTTTCCAAAGTAAGAGAAAACGGTATCCAGCTCACCATCCGTTACCTATGCAACCTGAACGGCCGCCGCGAGAGCGAAAATAAAATATGGGAAGAGGTGCTGACGGAGTTTTTAGCTAGCCCCGACATACACTTTGCCTACCCAACCACCAGGTTCGTGCAATCCGATGGGGAGGAGTAAGCCATCTCAGCACTCTTATGCTCATTATACCCTGAGATGGTTTTAAGCCAAAACACCTCTTGAAGGCCATTTTCATTAGAATAATTTGTACAGGAATTCTTAAACAGCCTAATTAACATTTTCATTAGAATAATTTGTACAGGAATTCTTAAACAGCCTAATTAAAATCCGAACGTGAACTCGGGAATTAATTTGGTTTAAGACAGGCATTTGCGCAACAAAAAAGGCTAAGGATTAGGTAGAAATATTGTCCGATGTTTCACCTAACTCCTTAGCCTTATGCACTTTATCATAGA